>CAVHZP010000005.1:0-21716 GCA_963640485.1 bacterium
TTCATCTGACTTTCTGGCCCAATGGCGCAATACTTCGTCGGGATTTCCCTTTCATACTTCGGTATGCGCGGGAAATTCCTCCTCGTCTTGCACCATTGGGCTGGTCAGAAATTCAGATGGCGATTTAATCAGTGTTTCCCTAGGGAACCGCTGATTAAATCGAAGAGCCAGAAATCATACGAATTTTTATGCAATACTTCGTCGGGATTCCCCTTACATACTTCGCGGTGGTCGGTGATCGATAGGCCGGGCGCGCCTATAAGAGCAGGTAAACGTGGATAGATAGTCAGACAATCAGAGGTCAGACATCAGACTGCGTTTACCTGCTTTTGCATGATGTATTTAAAGAATGGATATTAAAGCAATAGCGGGACGGGAGCATTGCAAATGGGGGAGTCGTGAAACGCGCCCTGACTACTGGCCACCGTCTACTAAAATGGTAGAGGGAAGCATGCTTAATATCTCAATCAATCCTCTGAATAAAATGCGAATATTTATTGACAAAGCTGCATAAAGATGCTATCATGTGTGCATACAAAAAACAGTGGCTTACAAGAAGCCGGAAATATTCATAAGAGGTGGATCATGATGATGAAACATAGCAAAGCATGGAAAGCAGCTGCTCTTGGTTTGGCAGCTATGGCAGCATTTACCCTGGCAGGTTGCGGCGACAGCAAACCGGCATCCTCTGCGGCAGCGTCTTCTTCTCAGCAGAAGGAAAGCGCACTGATGCAGAAGATTAAGAAAGACGGCAAACTGATTGTCGGTACCGCTTCCGGTTATCCTCCTTATGAATTCGTAGACACTTCCGTTGGCGAAAAGAAAGTCATCGGTATCGATATGGAACTGGCGCAGAAAGTGGCTGACAAACTGGGCGTGAAGCTGGAAGTGCAGGACATGAATTTCCAGGCACTCCTCACCTCCCTCACCAGTGGCAAAGTGGATCTGGCCATCGCCGGCATCAACCCCACTGATGAACGCAGAAAGACCATGGATTTCTCCGCGGACTACCTGCCCACCGAACAGCTGGTAATCATCCGCAAGGCTGATGCAGACAAATACAAGAAACTGGAAGACCTCTACGGCAAGACCATCGGCGTACAGAAGTCCACCACCCAGGAAGCTCTGGCTAAGAAAGAAATCAAAGACGCTCAGATGGTAGCCCTCGCACACGTGCCGGAAGTGGTACTGGAACTGAAACATGGCAAAGTGGACGGCCTGGTAGTAGAAGGCATCGTGGGCCAGCAGTATGTAGTCTTCAATGACGATCTCCAGTTTGCGGAAATCAAATTCCCGAATGCTGTGAAGAACTCTGCTGCGGCTATTCAGAAAGGCAATGAAGACGTCCTGGCTGTAGTGAACGAAGTCATCAAAGAAAATACCGACAACGGAAACTTCAAGAAATGGACTGATGAATACAGCAAGAAAGCTGTCACCAATGCAAACAACAAATAAATAGGGGAATAGTAAAGAAGCTGCTTGGATTTCCGCCAGGCAGCTTCTTTTTGTGAGTTGGGAATTGCTTAACGCTATAGGTTTAGTAATCAGTAATTAGTGATCAGTGATCAGGGCGGGATTGGCGCTATCCACACATAACGATAATTCCTTTATTCGTGGATAGCGGGAAATGCGCCCTGACTACTGATTACTAATTACTGATCACTACTACCGTCCGCTTATATTCCCTAAAATTATCCATAGTCAATCCTATGACTATATGTTATAATGAAACATCGATTTTAAACGATACAAAAATTTATGAAAGAAGGGTTCAGGGGATGAACGAAAAGAAAATTCCATTTAGTGACGAATTGATTCGCAATGTGGCTGCTCAGTATGGGACACCATTCCATATCTATGACGAAAAGGGCATTCACGAAAACATGAAACGCCTGCAGAAGGCATTTTCCTGGAATCCGAATTTCCATGAATATTTTGCTGTGAAAGCGACACCGAATCCGTGGCTCATGAAGAGCCTCGCCTCCCTGGGCGTCGGCGCAGACTGCAGCTCCATGGCAGAACTGGTACTCGCTGAGACCGTAGGCATCACCGGCGACAACATTGTATTCTCCTCCAACGACACACCGGATGAAGAATTCCTGAAAGCCAATGAACTGGGCGCCATCATCAATCTCGACGACGTGTCCAACCTGGCAGACCTGGAAAGACTGGGCATCGTACCGGAAAAAATCTGCTTCCGTTACAACCCGGGTCCCGACCTGGCCCGCGGCAATGCCATCATCGGCACTCCGGAAGAAGCGAAGTATGGCATGATGAAAGACCAGCTCATGACCTGCGTGGACTGGGCGAAGGAAAAAGGCATTTCCTACATCGGCATTCACACCATGGTCATTTCCGCAGAGCTGCAGCTCCCGGGCCTCCTGGGCACCATCAGCATGATGTTTGATTTGGCCAATGAAATCAAGAGAGAAAAAGGCGTCACCGTCTCCTTCATCGACTTCGGCGGCGGCATCGGCATTCCATACCGTCCGGAACAGGACCCGGTGGATCTGGAAGGCCTTGGCGAAGGCGCGAAGATTCTCTATGAAGAAAAAATGGCAGGCTTCGACCACACCCGCATTTCCTTCGAATGTGGCCGCATGGTGACCGGACCCTTCGGTTTCCTGGTGGCCAAGGCCGTTCATTACAAGCACATTTACAGAGACTACATCGGCACCGACGCATGCATGGCTGACCTCATGCGCCCGGGCATGTATGGCGCTTACCACCACATCACCGTCCTCGGCAAAGCCAATGCACCGAAAGACCATGTCTACGACGTGACCGGTTCCCTCTGTGAAAACTGCGATAAGTTTGCTATCCAGAGAGAACTGCCGGAAATCGAAATGGGCGACCTCATCGTCATCCACGACACCGGCGCTCACGGCCACAGCATGGGCTACAACTACAACGGCCGCCTCCGCCATCAGGAAATCCTGGTTCATGAAGACGGCACCGTGCAGCAGATCCGCAAAAACGAAACTCTGCACAACCTCTTCGCTACCCTGGACTTCCCGGGACTTTCTGAAAATACAGATAAAGTAGTGAAATAAGACAAATCAAAAAGAGCCGCCTTCGGGCGGCTTTTTTCTATGGAAGTGTTTTTTTCCGTTTTTACCTCTTTCCTCCGGAAGGAGGGGGACCGCAAAGCGGTGGAAGTTGGTTATGGTAGTCAGTAGTCGGTAGTTTGGGCGCGTCAAACCTTGAACCATGAATCTTTTGTGGTATACTGTGGTCAAATGAAATTGGCTTTTTAGGAGGTGCGAGAAATGAAATGGCGTAATCTATGCCTGGCCATGGCGGCGGTGTTGGGATTTTCCGGTGGAGCGCAGGCTTCGGTCACGGCGATTCATGAAGAAAAGATGAATTGGGATGTCACCTATCCCTCGGTGACGGCAGAAGAAAAGGCGGCGGCTCAAGCAATCAATGCGGACCTTTCGGGGATTCTGTCTGACCTTCGGAAGGGCTTTGAATCCGGGGAATATTACAAGGCCAGCTGTTCCTATGAGGTGCATTATGAGGATGCGGGGCTGCTTTCTCTTTCTCTGCGTCTCTTCGGACTCCCTTATGGGGCGAATGGAAATCATACGACTACGATGTCTTTAGTTTATGATAAAGAAACCGGTGCACGGGTGCCTTTGGAGAATTATGTGCATGTCACTTTGTCGGATTTGGAAATTTATCGATACGGCCACACCTATACCTGGGACGGGACGTCCATGAACTATGAGAAGACGTTCAAAGAACCGATTTCCTATATCCCCACGAACTACTTTCTTCCCGGCGGCGGAGCGGTATGCTTGGTCTACGAACCCTACGACCTGGCGCCTGGCGTCTACGGCAGCCTCTACATCCGTCTGGAACCGGAATATGTGGAGTATGTGAACAGGAAGAATGGGTGAGATGAGGGATAAGGGATAAGGGATAAGGGATAAGGAGGCTGGTGCTGCTACCGCTAGTGCATACATGTCGCTGGCGCTCCTAGCTGCTGGTTGCTAGCCGGCTAGAGAAACAAAGAGGCTGGTGTGCAAAGTGCGTCCCGCATTAGCGGTCAGCAAAACATCTCTTTCTTTCCTTAGATGCGGGACGCGCTTAGTTCATCGGTGATTTTGTGGCACTAGCCGGCTAGCAGCTAGCAGCCAGCAGCTAGAAGCTGCAGCGACATGTTCGCACTGGCGGTAGTGGCACAATAAAAGACCTGCAAGCTTTCGCTGCAGGTCTTTTTCACATAGATTGGATTATTCCCAAGCCGGTTCAATGGTGCCTTTGTATTTTTCAGCAATGAATTTTTTTACGGATTCGGACTGGTAGTACTGTACGAATTTCTTGTACGCAGCCTGGTCTTTGTCTTTGTCGCGGGAAGCGATGATCATGACAGCCAGCGGGGTGTCTTTGGCTTCCAGATAGATGCCCTGGTCTTTCGGGGAGAGACCGGAACTCATGACGTAGTTCATGGTGATGACGGATGCGTCTACGTCGTCAAGGCTTCTTGGGAGCTGTGCGGCTTCGAGTTCGTTGAACTTGAGGTTCTTCGGATTTTCGAGGACGTCAGCCGGGGTGGCTTTCATGCCTACGCCTTCTTTCAATTTGATGAGTCCTGCTTTTTCCAGGAGCTGCAGGCCGCGGCCTTCATTGGTGGGGTCGTTAGGAATGGAGATGGTAGCGCCATCGGGGATGTCTTTCACGTCTTTGTACTTGTTGGAGTAGATGCCCATTCTCATGAGGATGGCTTTGCCGATGGAAACGAGGTTGGTGTTGTGCTGTTTGTTGAAGTTCTGGAGGAACGGTTCGTGCTGGTATACAGCCAGATCCAGATCGCCATCAGCGAGTGCCTGGTCCGGGGTTACGTAGTCGGAGAATTCCTTTACATTGACTTTGAGGCCGTTCTTTTCTGCTTCCTTAGCAGCGGCTTCTACGACTTCTGCGTGTGGGCCGGCGGTAGCACCGACAACGATTTCCTTCTTTTCAGGAGCCGCGCTGGCAGCGGAGGAGGCCGGTTTTGCATCGGAACCGCAACCGGTGATAATGGCTGCTGCGGAGAGGGCGCAAATACCGGCGAGAATGAATTTCTTTAACATAATAATACTTCCCTTCTTTTATAAAATACCGAGTCCCATGTAAGGATGGGGTCGGTTGGAAACCTTTGGGAGTGGAGGGGAGACGCTATCGGTTTAGTAGTTAGTGGTCAGTAATTAGTGATCAGGGCGCATTTTACATTATACTCACATATTGGTGTAACCTCTATGTAAGCGTAGCGCCAATAGCGTCCTGACCACTGACCACTGATTACTGATTACTAAACCACCAGCGGTAATCCCTCTTACTTCTTGTTCGCCTTCTTAGCCAGGTTGCTTCCGATGTACTGGATGAGCTGGACGACTACGATGAGGACCAGGATGGTGGCCACCATGACGTCGGCCTGGAAGCGCTGGTAGCCGTAGCGGATGGCGAGGTCGCCGAGGCCGCCGCCGCCGATGGTGCCGGCCATAGCGGAGGAGCCGATCAGGGTAACGACTACGACGGTGATATTTTCAATGATGGAAGGCAGGGCTTCCGGGATGAGGACTTTCTTAATGATCTGGAAAGGGGTAGCGCCCATAGATTCGGCGGCTTCGATGAGGCCGAAGGGGACTTCGCGGATCGATGTTTCCACCATGCGGGCGGTGTAAGGGATGGCCGCGATGGTCAGTGGGACGATGGCAGCGGTGGTGCCGATGGAGGTGCCGGCGATGATGCGGGTCAAAGGAATGATGGCTACCATCAAAATGATGAATGGGATGGAGCGGATCATATTGATCACGAAGGCCAGTGGCTTGTTGAGGAGCCGGCAGGCAAGGATGCCGTTTTTCTCGGTGACTACGAGAAGGATGCCCAAGGGGATGCCGACGACGGCGGCGATTAATGCGGAAATGCCGAGCATGTAGAGAGTTTCCGCGGTGCTTTTCAGTAGAAGATTAGTTATTGCCGGAGACATATCCGATCACCTCGCTTGTAATGGGTAACGATTTCAAATGGCTGAGTGCTTCTTTCATATCGCCGTCGTCACCGATGATGGTGATGATGAGGCGGCCGAAGGAAATATTCTGGATGTAGTCGATGGATCCGTAGAGGATGGAGACGTCCAGGTTGTATTTCTTGATGAGGTTGGCGATGATCGGTTCGTTGGCCACGTCGCCGCGGAAGGAGAGGGAAATGACGGTCTGGTCGGTTTCCTTTTCCTTGGTGGGGTGGATGTCCATGTGGGAGAGCTGTTCGGGCACTTCGGTGGACATGACGGAGCCGATGAATTTTTTGAGTGTCGCGGTCTGTGGATTAGTGAAGAGGTCCACCACCGATCCTTCTTCGATGATGCGGCCGTGTTCGATGACGGCTACGTGTTCGGCGATTTGTTTGATGACTTCCATCTGGTGGGTAATCATGATGATGGTGATGCCCAGTTTCTTATTGATGTCTTTCAGAAGCTGCAGGATGGATTTCACGGTTTCCGGGTCCAGGGCGCTGGTGGCTTCGTCGGAGAGAAGGACGGAGGGATTGGAAACGATGGCGCGGGCAATGCCGACGCGCTGTTTCTGGCCGCCGGAGAGCTGGGCGGGGTATTTGTCCTTGTAGTCCGTGAGGCCTACGAGTTCCAAGATGTCATCAATGCGTTTTTTCTGCTCCGCTTTCGGCACGTTCGCCAGTTCCAGAGGAAATGCCACGTTGCCGGCTACGGTGCGGGAGGACAGCAGGTTGAAATGCTGGAAAATCATGCCGATGCCTTTGCGTTCGTCGCGGAGTTCGGCTTTGCTGAGCTTCATCATATCTTTGCCATTGATGAGCACTTCGCCGGAGGTAGGCGGTTCGAGCATATTGATGCAGCGCACCAGAGTGGATTTGCCGGCGCCGGACTGCCCGACGATACCAAAAATCTCTCCGTCTTTGATGGAGAGGCTGATGTCGTCAAGGGCTTTGAAATTGCCGTAGACTTTCGTTATATGTTTGAGTTCAATCATTGGGATCTCCTCACTAAAAAACTCTCACCAGAAAGATGAGAGTGCATTTCACATCATCTTTCGAGTCATACTCGCTGGAATTGGCACCGTTTCTAAAAGATGGTTGCCGTGGCTTCAATGGGCCAGTCCCTCCGCCACTCATGATGAATTTGATTTCATTATGTGATTATTCGGCTTTTAGTCGATTGCATTAAATATACTCTTTGTAAATGGGAATGTCAATGGGAATTTAGTGGGGCTTACGCTAGCGAGTTAGTAATCAGTAATCAGTGATTAGTGATCAGGAACGCATTTTCCGCCACGTTCATATATCGGATTTGCCGGTATGTGAACGTGGCGGTAATCGCGTCCTGACCACTGACTACTGACCACTGATTACTAAATCCATAGCGCTTTCACCTCCATAATACACTAGCGGGCAGTGCGCCCTGACCACCGACTACTGATTACAAAACCCGATAGCGTTAATCACGCCTTGTTCCTATCCGCCGCTAATGCTATAATATGCTAAAGGAAAATCACACTGTGAAATCAGGAGGTTATATATGAGCGTAAATCAGAGATTAGTAAATGAATTGACAGACCGTCTGTTTGACGGGATTCTGACGCTAAAGACGCGGGAGGAGTGCTACGAGTTTTTCGAAGACCTTTGCACCATCAATGAGCTGCGGGATATGTCCCAGCGGCTGGAGGTGGCGCGGATGCTCGAGGCGGGGGAGAAGTACGATTGCATCGAGGACGCTACGGGGGCCAGTACGGCTACGATTTCCCGTGTGAAGCGGTGCTTGAAATACGGCGCTGATGGCTACGTGAAAGTGCTTGGTCGTTTGGAGAGAGAGGAGGAGCAGTGATGGGGCCGCTCACTCTTTCTCATGCCGGCTTCAAAGCCTACGACATTCGCGGCGTGGTGCCCACGGAAGTGAATGAAGACCTGGCGTACCGCGTGGGCCGCGCTTATGCGGCGCTGTATCAGCCGAAGACCATGTGCGTGGGCTTTGACATTCGTCCCAGTTCCCGCGCCATCGCCGATGCGGCCATCGCAGGGCTTAGGGACGGCGGCGCTGATGTGTACGACATCGGCCTGTGCGGCACGGAAATGATGTACTTCGCCACTTTCCACGAGGGGCTCTCCGGCGGTTTCATGATCACCGCCAGCCACAACCCCTCCAATTATAATGGCATCAAAATCGTGCGGGAAGGCGGCGTGCCGGTGAGTGCCGACACCGGGCTCACGGATATCGAAGCGCTGGCGTTTTCCGGCGATTTCCCGGAAGCGAAGCAGGGCGCTCTTTTCGCAAAAGATGTGATGGCCGATTATATTTCCAAAGTCCTCTCCTTTGTGGACGTGGAGAAATTAAAATCCTTCCACATCGTGGTGAATGCGGGGAATGGCTGCGCGGGCCCGGCGTTTTCGAAATTGAAGGAGCACCTGCCTTTCCATTTCACTGAAATGTACATGGAGCCCGATGGCACGTTCCCACACGGTGTGCCGAATCCCATGCTGGAAGAGTGCCAACGTCCCCTGGCGGAGCGGGTGCTCGCCGAGAAGGCAGACCTGGGCATCGCCTGGGACGGGGACTTCGACCGCTGCTTCTTCATTGATGAGAATGGCAAATTCGTGGAGGGCTACTACATGGTAGGGCTCCTGGCGGCTTATTTCCTCCAAAGAAATCCGGGAGAAACTATCATTCACGATCCCCGGGTCTTCTGGTGCACCGAAAAGATTTGCAAGGAGCTTTCCGGCGTGCCGGTGGAGTCCAAAGGCGGCCACGCTTTCATGAAGGAAACCATGCGCCGCGTGAAAGGCATCTACGGCGCGGAAAATAGCGCCCACCATTTCTTCCGCGACTTTTCCTATTGCGACTCCGGCATGATTCCCTGGCTCATCGTGTGTGCCATCATGAGCGAGAAGGGGAAACGCCTCGGCGAACTGGTGGCAGAAATGGAAAAAGAATTTCCCTGCAGCGGCGAAATCAACCTGCCCGCGAAAAACGTGAGCGCCGCTCTGGCAGTGGTGAAGGAAACCTACGAGCCCTCCGCTCGCCGCGTGGACGACATCGACGGCGTGGGACTGGAATTTGAAAACTGGCGCTTCAACCTACGCCCGTCGAACACAGAGCCGTTGATCCGTTTCAACATGGAGACCCGGGGAGACAAAGCGCTCCTCGAGGAAAAGAAAAAGGAAATCATGGCGCTGGTGGAAAAGGCGAATGGATAAGTGAATCATTGGCAAAGAGGCTGCATTTTTTCGTGCAGTCTCTTTTTGCGTCTATATTTACCGCGAGGCGATGGAGGCTTAGTGGTCAGTAATCAGTAATCAGTAATCAGGGCGCACATTCTCCCTTTACCCGCATTTTAGAAGAAGCGGGTAAGGGGGGGAAGATGGAGCAGTAGACAAATGCGTCCCGACTACCGACTACTGATTATAAAATCGATATCGTAGGTCATCGACATCTCTAGTCCTGATCACTGACTACTGATTACTAGCTACTAAACCTCCAATCCTTAAAATCACAATCATTCCATTGCATTTTTATCCAAACAGGTGTATATTTATTTCATCAAATTTCCTGCAAGGGAGATATTTCCAGAGAGAGGGTATGAACCATGAATAAAATGATGAAATTGGCGATTCTGGGCGTGGCTGTGGCCGGCGCTTTTGCACTGTCCGGCTGTGGCGACAGCAAACCGGCGGCTTCTTCTGCTGCGTCTTCGGCGGCTGCGAACCAGAGTGCTTTGATGCAGAAAATTAAAAAGGAAGGCAAGCTCGTAGTCGGCACGTCCTCCGGGTTCCCTCCTTATGAATTCCTCGACACCTCTGCTAAGGAGCAGAATGTGGTCACCGGCATCGACGTGAAGCTGGCGGAAGAAGTGGCTAAGAAACTGGGCGTGAAGCTGGATGTGCAGGACATGACCTTCCAGTCCCTCCTGTCCTCCATCGTTACCGGCAAGATCGATATTTCCATTTCCGCTATCAACCCGACGGAAGAAAGAAAGAAGACCGTCGATTTCTCCATCAACTACCTGGAAGGCAAGCAGACTCTCCTGGTTCGCAAGGAAGACGAAGGGAAATACAAGAGCCTGGCTGATTTCACCGGCAAAAAGATTGCTGTACAGAAATCCACCATCCAGGAAAAACTGGCCAATGAGCAGATTAAAGACGGCCAGGTTATCGCCCTCGGCAAAGTGCCGGATGCTCTCCTGGAACTGAAACACGGCAAAGTCGATGCCGTAGCCGTGCAGAATATCGTAGGTGGCCAGTACCTCGTCACCAATGACGACCTGGCAGCTACCAATGTATACTTCGACAAATACACCGGCGGCTCTGCGGTAGCTGTCCCGAAAGGCAGCGACGACGTGGTGGCTGTGATCAATGAAGTCATCAAAGAAAACCAGGCCAATGGCAACATCGACAAATGGGTCGATGAAATGACCAAGAAGGCCGTAGAGAACGCAAAGAAATAAGATTTGGCAGTCGGTAATCAGTAGTCGGTACGCATTTCCCGCTATGCATACATATTGGGAGAAAGGTTATGTGGGTATTGCGTTAATTGCGCATTGACTACCGACTACCAATACAAAAATTCATTGACAAGACCATTTCCTTCCTGTACTATTTCTTTGGAAATTCCCAAACCATTAAAAAGAAAGTGAGGCAATCACTATGAAAACCTGTGTGAAATTGGCACTCCTCGGTGCTTGCGCAGCCGGCGCATTCCTTCTGTCCGGTTGCGGCGACAGCAAACCGGCCGCTTCCTCTGCGGCTGCATCTTCCGCAGCAGCTCCTCAGGGCCAGCTGATGGAAACCATCAAAAAGAGAGGCAAACTCATCGTCGGCACCTCTTCCGGCTACCCTCCCTATGTATTCGTAGACTCCCAGTCTGCTGACAAAGCAGTCATCGGCCTGGATATCGAAATGTGCAAACAGATTTCCGAAAAACTGGGCGTACCGATGGAAGTACAGGACATGGGCTTCTCCGCGCTCCTCTCCTCCGTCACCTCCGGTAAAGTGGATATCGCTGTAGGCGGCGTGTCCCCGACTCCGGAAAGAGAAAAAGCCATGGCTTTCTCTGACCAGTACCTCCCGACCGAACAGAAACTGCTGGTACTGAAAAAGAACCAGCACGTCTTCAAGACCGCTGCTGATCTGAAAGGCAAGACCATCGGCGCAGAGAAATCCACCACCCAGGAAGCTACCGCTCAGAAGGTAGAAGGCGCGAAAGCCCTCGGCCTCTCCAGTGTGCCGGATGCTATCCTCCAGCTGAAAAATGAAAAACTCGACGGCATCGTTCTCGAAGGCGTCGTAGCAAAACAGTACCTGGTATTCAATGATGACCTGGCACTGGCAGACGTACAGTTCGAAGGCGCAAAGAAAGTCTCCGCTGTAGCTCTCCAGAAAGGCAATGACGATCTGGTGAAGATTATCAATGAAATCATTAAACAGGACACCGAATCCGGTCAGTTCGACAAATGGGTCGATGAATACAGCAAGATTGCTGTAGAAAAAGCAAAATAAGGTAAGCAAGAAGAGCCGCGGGAAACCGCGGCTTTTTGTGTGTTTAGTAGTCGGTAGTCGGTAGTCAGTAGTCAGTTTAAACCCATTTCCTATGGAAGGGCGGGGGGGGCTGAGAAAGCAGCCAAACGCGCCCTGATTATCGACCACTGACTACCGACTACTAAAACGATAGCGGTGAGCATACTTAACTATCCTTGCCTTTTTCCCGCATTCGCGGTATGATTAGGGAACAAGAAAAGGAGAAGCACTGCGGCTTTAGAAAAGCGGACGGGAGTCTGCTTCTTTATGGATGCAGTGATTTTTTTATGCTGTTTATCAGCGCAATGAATGGGAGGAATTTAGAATGCCGGTTTCTTATATGGAAGTCAATCTGAGTGCCCTGCGCCACAATCTGCAGGTGATTCGTGCGCATTTGCCGAAGGAAGTGAACGCGCTGGCTGTTGTGAAGGCGAATGCTTATGGCCACGGCGCTATTGAAACGCTGCGTATCGCTTTGGAAGAAGGCTATGTAGCCGCTGCGGTGGCTCGCGTGGAAGAAGGGGCAGAGCTCAGAGACGCCGGATTTACTTGTCCGATTTATGTACTGGGACTTCCGCTGCCGGAAGATATGCCTATCGGCATCAATAAAGATCTCATCATGCCTATTGACGACACCGTAGATCTGGATGCACTGGAAGCCATCGCTGCTGTGGCAGGAAAGACCATGGACGTGATGCTCCCCATCGATACCGGCATGAACCGTATCGGCACCCATCCGGAAGACGTGCCGGCGTTCTTGGAAAAGCTGAAAGAGTATCCGCACATTCATGTCCGCGGCACCTTCACACACATGGCCACTGCGGACCACAAGGAGAAGGACGCTGCGCTGAAACAGCTGGACCGTTTCGATGAAGCGATTTCCCATATGCCGGTGGATGAAAATTTCGTCATTTCCGCAGCCAACAGCGCCGGCGTCATCGATATCCCCAGAAGCTGGCACAACCTGGCGCGCCCGGGCATTATCATCTATGGACCGCAGCCGTCTGATGTAATGACCAACAAGCTGGACCTCCAGTATGCCATGCGCGTAGTGAGCCATGCCACCCACGTACAGGTGCTTCACAAAGGCGAAGCCATCGGTTATGGCGGCACCTATGTGGCGCAGGAAGACATGAAGACTGCCACTGTGCCCATTGGTTACGCAGATGGCTGGCACAGAAGCCTCTCCAACAAGGGCGTGGTTCTCATCAATGGCAAACGTTGCCCTGTAGTCGGCCGCATTTGCATGGACCAGTTCATGGTGGCCGTAGATGATGAAGTGATGCCAGGCGACGAAGTGGTCCTCATGGGTAAGCAGGGAGAAGAAGAAATCTCCGTAGATGAAGTGGCAACCATGGCACAGACCATTCCTCACGAAATCATGTGCGATCTGAAACGAATCCCGAGAATTTTTGTGGAAGAATGATTGGTGGGATTTGGGGCTAGTGGTTTTGTGATCAGTAGTCAGTAATCAGGACGCGATTTTCTGTTTCCTCACACAGTAAGAGGGATTGCTGTGTGAGGAAACAGAAAATCGCGTCTTTTTGCTGGCGGAAAAATGCTAAAAGGCCCAGCGGCCAAATGCGCCCTGACCACCGACCACTGACCACTGACTACTAAATCGATAGCGTAAAACATCGAGACTGGTGCTCTGACTACTAAACATCTCACGTTATCCCTCCCCAAACAACGCCATAGATGGTATAATACAGCAAATAAGGGGGTGAGCAGGTGGCTAGAAGGAAAGGACTCAAACGCTGGGACGAGATCACCGTAGACGGGTGGTTGGCGCTCCTGGCGGACAAGACAGTGATGAGCCGGCTGATGATGCAGATTTTTTCACGGCTCTATCATTCGGCGGATTACATGGACAATGCGAAGAACATTGCCGCTGATCTTCACATGGAGTATCGTGCCCTTAATGCCGGCGTCGGTTGGGCGGGAAATAAAATTCGCGATATGTACGAGAAGGGGCTTCTTCTGACTTACGAAAGCCCGAAAACTCTGGAGACAGCGGAGGAAGAGGCGGAGAGCGGAGAGTTCACGCTGAGAGAGAATCGCAAGCAGCTCATGCGGCATCCCTGGGAGTATGTGTTTGACGGTACCGAAGGGGAGGACGGTATTTATTTCTGGGTCTTAAAGCCCGAAGCGGTGCTGGCGTACAAAGAGCTGGTGGATGCAGACATCACTTGCAGCGATCAGATTTCCCGAATGCTGGAGACCGATGTGACCGTTTCCGGGATGGAAGGAAATTTATTTCTGGATTCTTCGGAAAATACAGTGGCAAAGCTCCGCCGTTTCATGGATGAGCGGGAAGATTTCTACAGAAAATCCATGACGGCGCACCCGGCTTGTGCGGTGTGCGGGGCAGACCGGATTTCCCTTCTCCACGCGGTGCCCTATGGCAGTGGGGGAGAGACGAAGAAGGGGCTCCTCTTCTGTCCCACCCACGGTGCCCTTTTTGCAGCGCATCTGATTTCCTTTACCAATGAAGGGAATCTTTTGATTTCATCAAGACTCACCGAAAAAGAAATCGAGCTCTATGGCTTGAGACATATAGAGAAAGTTCACGGCACTTTCAGCCGCCGGCGCATGGCGGATCATCGTAAAATTTTTAACCAGGAAGCGAGGAAGCGGAAATGATTCTATCGGGCAAGGAAATCGTAAGACATATGGGGGAGGAAATCATCATCGACCCCTTTGATCCGAAAAAGGTGAATCCCAATAGCTACAATCTCACTCTTTCGGATGAAATCATGGTCTATGACAATTATGAATTGGATATGAAAAAGCCCAACACCGGCACGCTGCTTCACATCCCGCCGGAAGGTCTGGTGCTCCAGCCGAATAAATTATATTTAGGAAGAACGCATGAATATACAAAAACGAAGTGCTTCGTCCCTATGCTGGAGGGCCGCTCTTCCATCGGTCGACTGGGGCTTTTCATTCACGTCACCGCCGGCTTTGGCGACGTGGGCTTTTCCGGATACTGGACGCTGGAAATGTTCTGCGTGCAGCCCATCCGCATTTACTCCGGCGTGGAGATTTGCCAGATTTATTTCCACACTGTCTTGGGGGAGGCGGATAAGTACGACAGCGGCAAGTATCAGAATAATAAAGGAATTCAACCTAGCCTACTTTACAAAGACTTTGAAAAGTAGTATGATAGTACCAACTTGATAGCACTTGGAGCGAAGAAGCTGCAGCATGACGTTTGGATTTTTTCCTTGCGCCTGCTGCTTTTTTATTTCCTCCGACAGTGCGAAGGGGCTTTTGAAGATTCATGAAGCTTGCAATTTTTTGAATAAAAATTCAAAGCAGGCCGGATCGGGAGGGCATCCTGGTTTTGCGGGAAGCATAGAGTGGAAACATGCTTTCCACTTGAGGGAGACGTAGGAGGTAATTATTATGAAAAAAGCAATGAAAAAAATTCTGATGGCAGGCGCTCTTTGTGTAGCAAGTGCAGCACTTCTGGCAGGTTGCGGCGATAGCGGAAGCTCTTCTTCTGCAGGCGGCAGCGCAAAACAGTTCATGAACATCGCTACCGGCGGCACCGCAGGTACCTATTATCCGCTGGGCGGCGCTCTGGCTGAACTCTTGAACCAGAACATCAAAGGCATGAACGCTTCCGCTCAGTCCACCGGCGCATCTGTAGCTAACGTAAACATGCTGAAAGATGGCTCCGTAGACATCGCTTTCATCCAGAACGATATCGCTTACTATGCAGCTAACGGCAAAGAAATGTTCAAAGACAACAAGATGGAAGGCATCCGCGGCATCGCTGCTCTCTATCCGGAAACCATTCAGTTCGTTACCACCGCTGATACCGGCATCAAATCCATCGCTGACTTGAAAGGTAAAAAGGTCGCTGTAGGCGCATCCGGCTCCGGTGCAGAAGCCAATGCTCGCCAGATTCTCGCTGCTTACGGTCTGACCTATGATGATATCAATGTACAGTACCTCTCCTTCGGCGAAGCAGCTGACGCTCTGAAAGACGGCAACGTCGATGTAGGCGTCGTAGTAGCCGGCTTCCCGACCGCAGCTATCCAGGACCTGGCTGCCAACAAATCCGCTGCTATCGTTCCGATCGATGCAGAACACGCTGACAAGCTGATTAAAGACTACCCGTACTTCACCAAGATTTCCGTACCGAAGGGCACCTACCCCGGACAGGAAGCTGACGTAGACACCGTAGCTGTTAAGTGCGTCATCGTTACCACCGACAAACTCTCTGATGACCTGGGCGAACAGATTGTGAAAGCCATCTATGAACATCAGGATCGCATGAAAGCAGCTCACGCTGTAGGCAAATACATCACCAAAGACACCGCTCTGGAAGGTATGTCCATCAAGATGAATGCCGGCGCTGAAAAGTATCTGAAATCCAAATAAGGCGAATCCCAACGGATCCGAACCTGAATAAGGAAGGAGGGAGAACGGGCTCTGTGTGGGTCCGTTCTCACTTTCGTTTATGAAGAAAAAGAAAAACGGGAAACTAGAAAATGTTTTAATCGTTGTAGGCATGATTATCTGTGTCATCGTGACAGTGGTGGGCTGGTTTGCCAGACAGGATTACCTTTTCGGGCAGACCGCGGAGGGCTTCATCATCAAAGAGAGAGTCAGGCCGGGGACGCCGGTGCGGTTGGTTTACCGTCACTCGGTGCAGAAAACAATGATTTATGAAAATCTGGAAGTCAATGAAATGGCGGACGGATTCATCTTGAAATCTACGAAGTATCAATCTATGGGGGTAGGACTTCCATTCTCCAAAGACGATGGGGATTTCCGGGAAGAAGGCGGATGGTTTATTCTGGACAACATCGATCGCCGCTTCCCTGAACTTTCTATCCGAAACGGCGTGACCAATGAAGAAAAGGTCTACGTCGGGGATACTGAATACGATCTGGCATCGCTCATGCCTTTGGGAAAGGAATTACATCTTTATGTAGCTCCACTGTACCAGGTGCTGTACATGAAAAAAGAAATTAGGAGTTGATTCTATTGGCTGATTTAGAAAAAAAGGGAATGAATCCCGCTGACGGCGCTCCCATCGACGGGGAACTGTCAGAGGAACTGCAGAAAAAATTAAAAGAACTGGATAAGGAGTCGAATACCGCAGAGTACACCGGCATCTGTGCAAAAATCATCGCCGTTATCTGTATCTGCTTCTCCTGCTTCCAGATTTATACCGGCTTCTTCGGTGCCTTAGACGCGATGATTCAGCGCTGCGTGCACCTGTCCTTCGGTATTTGCCTTGTATACCTTCTTTGCCCCACAAAGAAATCCTGGATTAAAAAAGGTCGTTTCCATCCGCTGGACGTACTCCTGGCTGTGATCGCCATGATCCCGCCGATTTACATTCTGGTGAACTACCAGGCTCTGATTCTTCGTGCCGGCACCGTCACACCTATGGATACCTTCATTGGCGTCCTGGGCATCGTGATGATTATCGAAGCCGCTCGTCGTATCGTCGGCCTGCCAATCGTCATCGTGGTCTGCTGCTTCCTGGCCTATGGTTTCTTCGGACCATATCTCCCGGGACCTTTGGCACACCGCGGCCTTACCATTAAACAGATGGTGGGACACCTCTTCTTCACTACAGAAGGCGTTTTCGGTATCCCCATGGGCGTATCGTCCACCTTCATCTTCCTCTTCATCCTCTTTGGTGCGTACCTGGAAAAAACAGGTCTTGGCAAATTCTTCATTGATATCGCTAACGCTATCGCTGGCTGGGCATCCGGCGGTCCGGCAAAGGTTGCCGTTATTTCCTCCGCTCTCCAGGGCACCATTTCCGGCTCCTCTGTAGCCAACGTTGTAGGTTCCGGCTCCTTCACCATCCCGATGATGAAGAAACTTGGCTATCACAAAAACTTCGCCGGTGCCGTAGAAGCCGCTGCTTCCACCGGTGGCCAGCTGATGCCGCCAATCATGGGTGCCGCTGCCTTCCTGATGGCTGAATTCGTCGGCATTCCTTACATGGAAGTCGTAGAAGCCGCTATCGTGCCGGCTATCCTGTACTTCATCGGCGTATTCCTGGGTGTGCACTTCGAAGCGAAGAAAAATAACCTGAAGGGCACTCCGAGAAGCGAACTGCCGCCATGGGGCAAGATTCTGAAAGAAGAAGGCCACCTGGCTATCCCGCTGATTGCCATCATTGGCCTCCTGGCTTCTGGCTACACCCCCATGAAAGCCGCTCTTGCAGGTATCTTTATTTCCATCGCATCCGCTATGCTTCGTGCCAATACCCGCATGAGCGTGCCGGACATCATTGACGGCCTGGTGAAAGGTGCTAGAGGCGCTTTGGGCGTACTCATCGCCTGCTCCTCTGCCGGCATGATTATCGGCATTGTTACCAAGACCGGCGTAGGTCTGAAACTCGCTTCCGCTCTGGTAGACATCGCAGCCGGTAACTTCATGCTCCTCCTTATCTGCACCATGGTTACATCCCTGATTCTGGGCATGGGCGTACCGACCACCGCGAACTACGTCATCACCTCCACCATCGCTGCACCGGCTCTCATCCAGCTCGGCGTGCCGATCCTGGCGGCTCACATGTTCGTATTCTACTTCGGTATCATCGCCGACATCACCCCTCCGGTAGCCCTCGCTGCTTTCGCAGGCTCCGCTATTTCCGGCGGCGATCCGCTAAAGACCGGCGTCAACGCCTCGAAGCTTGGTATCGCAGCCTTCATTATCCCTTACGTATTCGTTCTCTCGCCTGAACTGCTGGGCATCAACGCCACCTTAGGCGGTATCATCGAAACCACAACCACCGCATTGATCGGTATGGTGGGCGTATCCTCCGCGATGATCGGCCAGCTCTACTGCAAAGCCAATGTGGTAGAACGCCTCGCTCTCTTAGCCGGTGGTCTCCTCCTCATCGACCCGCAGATGCTCACCGATATCATCGGTATCGCCATCCTCGGCGCTACATTTGCTCTCCAGTACTTCCGTACCAAGAAAGCAAAGGCAGAATAATTTTTTGTGAAATAGAAAGAGTCGTGAAATTGTTCGCGGCTCTTTTTTATTGGAAGAGGGGAGGGCTGGTACAAACATGGCGGTGGTAGCGTTAAAGACTTAGTAAGATGCGATTAACGCCAATTCCACATACAGGTATTTCGGCTATGTTGGAATTGCGAGAAACGCGTCCCGACTACCGGCTATCGATTACTGCCCACTGACCGCCCAATCGCGGTAGGATTCTTCCCGCTCTTACTGGAAATATGTTACAATGAGAAAAAAGGAGGGATACCATGGACGAAGAGAAAGAAACCGTAGAGCTCACAGAAGAAGAGCTCCAGGAATTCATGGCTTCATATAAAAAAGAACTGGCTCACATCTATCGCATGAATAGCGCAAAAAAAGCTTTCATGACCCGCCAGAAGCTGCCGAATCTCAAAATGGCACTGGAAGAATGTGATCGTGATATGCGCCGTGATATCGAAGAATTGAAGCACAAATACGGCATCCACTATTAAATAGAGATTTTTTCAAAAAAGTACTTGCAAAACTGCGTCTTCCGTGATATACTCTTATCATCGCTTGAGACGAGAACTGATTCGAAAGACACTTTGAAAAAACTTTTAAAAAGTGCTTGACAAATACAGTTCAAGCGAGTATAATGAATCTCGTTGAAACGGATCATTAGCTCAGTTGGTAGAGCACCTGACTCTTAATCAGGGTGTCCGGGGTTCGAACCCCTGATGATCCACCAGCAAATTCGCCCGAAGTTATCGAAGACTTCGGGCTTTTTTATTTCTACCAAAACGCCTACCAAAAATACGACTTCTACCAAAACTTCTACCAAATCAAAAAAGCCAGCTTATTGAGCTGGCTTTTTCTGTTATCCGCGCTTCTTCTTTTTCCCGGGGAAGAGCTCATCCATAGCGTCAGCGCTCCGGCGGGCGAGCTGATCCGTGACGTGCTGGTAGATGTTCTGCGTCGTCGCCACGTTGGCGTGGCGGAGCTGATGGCTTACCAGTTTGATGTCCACGCCCTGAAGGAGAAGGAGCGTCGCTGCTGTGTGGCGTAGATCGTGGACGCGCATGTGAGGTACTCCGGCGGCTTGGAGCAATCGTTGCAGCGCTTGGTATATCCAGTTCGGCTCACAGGGGCGGCCGTCTTCGAAGCAGCACACCAGCCCGCGGTCGCGATAGCAGGGACCCAGCAGCATCCTATTCCGCTGCTGCCATACTTGCATCCGGCGGAGCGCTTCCACTGCCAGGTCGGGGATATAGATGGTGGCTTCTGATTCATCCGTCTTCACCTTATCCAGCACCAGCGATGACTTCTTACCCGGAAATATCCGGTAGAACGTCCCGCCCTCGATGGTGCTATTCTCTCGCCGGCTCATGCTGTGGCGAATATGGAGCGTGTGGCTGTCAAAGTCTACGTCCTTCCACTCCAGCCCGCATATCTCCCCGCGCCTGAGGCCGCACAGCGCTCCCAGGGCGATAATGACATAGTCGATAGGCCGTGGGCTGTCTATGGCTGCTTGCAGCAATTTCTGCACGTCCTCCACCGATGCCGCCTTAGAAGGCGACTTCGTGGCCGATGGGGGAGTGACCGCGTCCATGGGATTCACTGATAGCAGCCGCCAGCTGATCGCCGTTTTGAAAGCGCTCTTGAGTATCCGGCACTGAGTGCGGATGAAGGTGTGGGAAATATGATTCTCCAGCTCACTTTTGATATATTCATCAATATCCTCCGCCGTGATCTGTGTCACCTTCTTGTCACCCAGCAGCCGACACACCCGCTTTGCCACCGTCACATAGTTCTCATACGTCGCAGGCTTGCGGCTCGGCGGCTTGATGCACACCTCCAGCCACCTGTCCAAATGCTGGCGGAGCGTTGGCGTGTCCTTCGCGGAGCATACTTTGATGAGCCCTACGGAAGCCTTATACTCCAAATCCTTCTCTAGAGCCCTCGCCTCTCGAAGGCTGGAAGTACGAGTAGAGACCCACTTCTTACTCCACTTGCCTTCCTTCTTATAGTTCAAGACTACATACCAAATATTTCCTTTTTTCTGTAGCATGATAAAACCATCCTCCCTTTGCAATTTGCATAAAACGCCCTTGATCCGCGAAACGTCGTTTGTAAAAACAGGGCTTTTTACAAATGAGAAAATCGTCATTTGTAAAAAGCGGCATTTTTACAAATGAAGCATAGAACCGCTGAGGGGTCAGAGCTTCTTGCCGGTGCGGAAGTCGACGGCTATGCTATGTCCGCGGCGCTTCTCTTTTGTTCAGACTCCTGGAAGAGCTGGAAGTCTACGTACTGGTTGACGGTCTGCTTCCCCTCATCAGAAAGCCGGCGGTATTTGGTGACCAGCCCTTCTTCCTCTGCGGTTAGGGCGATGGGCTCCGGCTTGGTTGCTCGCTCGACGTACTCCTCAACGAGGTCTGCCTTCTGGATGTGGAAATAGTTGGCCAGTTTCTCTATCTTGTCGATTCTCGGGTAGGTCTTAGCATTGACCCAATCAGAAAAAGTCATCTCCTTTATACCCAAGTCCTTACAAACTTCTTTTTGTGTTTTGCCTGTGAGCAGCAAATAGCGGCGAATATTAGTGGCCATGATTTGTTTATTACCCAATGCACTCATAATCATTCCTCCTTTTAATAGTGTTTCGATGACTTCATTATATAGGTGAAACCGTAAAAACACAACAATAAACCGTAAAAAATACGGTTTACCCATTGACTATACGGTTTAACCGTGCTATTATAATCACAGAACAAGCAAGGAGGTGATAGAATGGATATGCAGATCACACTGAAAGCGGCGAGAGTCAACGCGGGTTTAACGCAGAAAGAAGCGGGAGAAGCAATCGGCGTAACAGGCGATGTCGTGTCAAACTGGGAACGCGGCAGGACATTTCCGGATGCGCTGCAAATCAAAACTATCGAAAAACTGTACGGAGTAAGCTACAACAATCTTATTTTTTTACCTAACTAGTACGGTTAAACCGTAAACAAGAGGCGAAGGGGTGATTTCCCGAACCAGCGAAATCACCCCGGTTCGAGAAGGAGGAAGCAATATGAATAAGGTCTACAGAAAGCTTGGTCGGAAAGAGCTCAGAAGAGCAGAGGAATGGATCGGGGTGATGTTTTCCCAGGCATGGCGCAAGGGTAAGGAGCAGGAAGAGCTCCGCGAGGAATGCTACGGCAAGCGTGATGCGCTCCTCGCGGTGA
>CAVHZP010000005.1:22398-27706 GCA_963640485.1 bacterium
GATGTGTGGGGCAATGAGGTGGAGAGCAGCGTAGATCTGAAAGGAGGAAGCAATGGAGACGGAAAAGCCGGCGGAACAGGGCGAAAAGCTCTACGACCGCATGAAGGAAGAGCTGCTGGAAGAAGTCCAGCGGAAATTGGTATACGGACCCCACAGCATTGATCCAGCGGCGACCTACCACGCCAAAGAAATCGCAAGGATTCTCAGAATCAGCGAAGACAGCGTGAACAAGGCGGCGAAAGCGGGGAAACTTAGCTATATACGGAGAGGGAAAACACGGCGCAAGTACAGAGGCAAAGATGTCATACAGTGGTGGGACGAACAAGTCCAGTATCGCACCGAGGACTTAAGCCCCATGGAGCAGTGCTTGTTGGAAGAGAACCGGGCACTGAAAGAAGAAATCGCCCGGCTCAAACAGTGGTACACGGAGATGTGCGACACATGGATGAAGCCGCACAGCGCATAAGGAGGAGAAATGGAATTCAAAGTAATTAACGGAATGGCGACCGTGCATATCGCTGACGAGAAGAAAGCCCTCGCCTTCAAGACGAGAAATATGCTCAGCATGTTCGAACTGGCACTCAAAGCAGCCGGCGCACCGCTGGAGAGATTCGAGCTCGAAGAAACGGAGCATGACCGCTTCGTGAAAGTCGTCTACACCGGCGGGGAAGAACAGATGGTATGCGCCACCTGTGACGCTGACCCCACCATTATCTGGGACATTGAGCAGCACTGCCCCAAACTTCACGAAAGGGGATAAGGAGCTATGTTAAAGAAAGAGAAAGTAGAAAAGGTTATCTACGAACTGCTAGAAGCGAGCGATAGGCACCGCGAGAAAAGCGAGGATGCAGTGAGCCGCACCATGGCCGGCTATCACAAGGGCGTTCTGACGGCGCAGACTACGCGATACGCATGATCCGCACAGCTCGGGAGGGAACGGAATGAGCGAAAGCATAGAGAAAGAACTTCTGGGCGCGGTGGGGACACTCACTCTTAAATGCCAGGACTTAGAGAGACATATCAGAGATTTAGAAACCAAGCAGAAGAAATCGAAACGGGAGATCCGGCGGCTGTCCTTCGGTATGCAGCTGGAGCTGGCGTGCATTATATTTCTTTGCCTGGGAATGGGCATATTAGCCAGGGGGTAACTATGAGCGGGATTATGGACGAACCGAGAGCAAGAATGTTTGATGATATTCACGCAGCCAGCGAAGCGCACTGGCGAAAGAAAGTGGCCGAAGAGACCGTCGCAAGAGAGAGAGCGGTCAGAGACGAACTGGAATTCCATCTCAGTGCGCTGGAAGTAGCAGGAGACTTGCTGCTGGGCGTCTTCGGCGTCGCTTCCTTCACTTTGCTGATGGCGGCTTTATAGGAGGAACTATGAGCGAAAAAAGATTGATCATCGAATTTAAACCTATACTCGCGCCGGGTGGATTGAGCGGCAATCGCGTAGAAGTCCAGAAAGAAGGAGACGTGGAGGCCAAGGAGCTGATGGCGGCAGCCGCCCACCTCATCGGCACCATCGCCAACGAAATCGGCGCTGACCCTTACCGCGTCGCGGTCGCGACAATCATGGCCGCGGAAGATTCCATGAGAATGATGCACGGAGGGAATCCCCAGTGAAAGAAAGAGGAATCACCATCATTCTTAGAGGAGACTACAGCCCTAAGGGGGACGGCGTCAAAGTGAGAGTCATTCCCGAAGGCGTAGATAATGAATACTTGTACACCGCTGCCGTGGCGCTGATCCACGATATCTCTATAGAAGAGAATAGGAGCATTCCGGCGGTGACAGCCACCTTGTGTAAGAAACTATACAACCGCGAAGTGATTTCCGTGGAGGAAGAATGCTAGAAGGATACCTAGAAGAGACCCTCAAGTCTCTCGAAAGAGAAGCGAAGGAGAACAGAGAACTCTCAGAGCTCTCAAAAGGGAAGAATGGGGACAAGGATTTTTGGTGGCACGCTGGCGTCGCCACCGGCATCGAAGCGGTATTAAGCAAGATTCGAGAAGATACAGGAATAGGAGAAGTCTATGGAAGAGAAGACGTATACATCCGGAGAGCTGATAGCCAAGCTCACGGAGAAGAAGGAAAAGGAATTTCAGAGGGCGAAGGTCCTTCTGTCGAACAAGAGCCATAAAGCCAGCGCGGATCACATGACCTGCGTCAGCTTCCTGAGAAAGCTCATTCAGGAAATCGAAGAAGGGAAATTCTGATGGAATGCGGACATTGCCATAGGGAAATTCCCGAAGGCGAAGAAATGTGGGAGAAGCTCAAAGGGGAGTACGTGCCCACTCATCGCGACTGCCGAGTCGGGTATGAATGCGACAAGCACGGCAGGAAAATCAGAAAGAAGACTACTAATGATCAGACTATCCGCAGCAGATAAAAGAAAGCTCTTCGCCATCGTCAAAGAAAGAGACGCGCTCCTTTATGAAACCTATGAAACCTACATGGAATTTCCACCACCCGCCAGCGAGGCACATGTCCACCATGTAAAACCTGCTGGATCCGGCGGAGAGGATAAGGAAGATAACCTTATTTCCCTATCGCCGGAAATGCACCTGCTGAAGTTTCATACCGGCTGGGGGAGCGTCAACAAAGACTATCAGAAGAAAGCCGAAGCCTACCTATCATCTAAAGAGGTGAGACAGTGGAGAGAAGAAAACCAAGCAAGTTTGACAGCGTTATACCAGACTGCCGAAACTACCCGTATCAAGAAGATCCGGAAAGGGTGCTTGCCCGCGAAAAGGCCAGGGCTGCCATTCTAGCAGAGAACAATGTAATCTGCCCCATATGCCACAAGCATATGCTCCACGCCGTCCACTGCGGCAAGGAGCAAGCGGCAGTCTGTGAAGAACACTGTAGTGAATGCCCCTATTTCCAAAAGCCAACGGCCGCGAATAACGGGACATGTTTGCACACCAAAAAGGCACCTGCGGGAACAGGTGCCTAAGAGGTCAGGAGAATCGATAAATCTCTATATATAAGTATAGCACATGACCTCTAAGAAATCAAAATAACACCGATACAAAGGGAGCTTTCCGCTCTCTTTGTCCCCTTGTTAAGGGTATTAATTGGAGAGCATATGCCGTACCGCAAAAGAGTATTCGTATACCCCAACGGGAAGATGGAAGAGAAATATTTCACCTGCCGTTTGGGAGGGAAGAAGACCCGAACAAGAAACTTCCAAAAGACACCTGAGGACGTAGCCAGGGTGAACGCCAAGAGAGCAGAACGAAATCTCATGGAACTAATCCTCACCAACTTCGAGAGAGATGACACCTACCTCACTCTCACCTACGCCAAGGAACCGACCTATGAGGAAGCGAAAAAGAACATCACTAAATTCATCCGATCCCTGAAGCGGGTGTACAAGAACCAAGGGAAAGAGCTCAAGTACATCTACACCACGGAACAGAAGGGCGTGAGAATCCATCACCATATCCTTTTGAACCAGGGCGCCACAAGGGAAGACATTCAAAGACTTTGGAAGCATAGCGCTATCCGTTTCTACCAGTTTCTAAACTACGACGGCAAAGAAGAAGACGCCAAGAGAATGGCCTCCTACTTCATCAAAGAAAAAGGCCAGTCAGTGAGAGACGAGAAACAGAAAGTCAGATACGTGGCATCCAGAAACCTGAAGAAGCCGGAAGTCCACTATCAGACGATTCACTCCAAGAAGTGGAAAGAAAGACCCATCCCGCCAAAGGGCATGGAATGCTACGAAGTCATTAACACCTACACCTCTGCCGGCTACCCTTTACAACTGGCGAGATACAGGAGAAGAGGGAGGCAGAATGAGTAAGAAAAGAAAACACCCGGGGAACCGCGTAGAAAACGACGCCCCTATGTTCAAGAGACTGGAAGCCGAGCTCAAAGCCAGCAGAAGACCGAGAGAGATTACACCAGGTAAACCTATCGGCCGCTGCGCCTACTGCGGTAGATCACTCTTCTACGAGCGGAGCTTCCACTGGATGTACGACGAAGACGGCCAGCGCGTCAGGAAGTGCAATAGCGAAAGAGACTGCAGAAGGGTCCGCATCAAACATGGCCATGATGAATCCTACCGTCGCGCCGTCCTTAGATTTAACCGACCCGGTAAAGGGCATTGGGAGGACATATGGACAAAGACCAATGGGAACGATGGTTAAAGAACCGCGAGCAGCTCTACATCTACGGCTCCAGTAATAAGCTGGTACCGGTCGAAGTAGAAAGCACATGGCCAAGAGGTGCTACCGTCATAGTGAAGATTAGAGAGAAAAACGACAACGAAGCAATAGACCGCCGACCATTCAAGTTTCAAGCACTCCACACCGAAGAAAGCCTCGAGGCCATCAAAAGGGAAGCGGAAGAAGAACGAAAAGAAAAACGGATCCACATATGTGAAGTCTGCGGAAAGAGATTTGAAAGCGACGTCTGGAGGAGCGCCTGTAGCCCTGAGTGCCTTGCCATCAAAAGAAAAATCAACTTAGAAAAAACCAAACAAAAGAAGATTTGTCCCATCTGCGAGAAGGAATTTATCGGCAAGGCTAACCAGAAATACTGTAGCATCTCCTGCGCAAACAAGGGTGGAAGAAGGCCAAAGGGACCTGCCGACAAAGGGCGCCGCAAGACCTGCCCCATATGCGAGAAGAAATTTTATCCAAGAACAAGTAACCAGAAATACTGTAGCCCCGTCTGCGCCGGAAGAGCCCGAAGGCAACTGCTGGAAGGACCCATAGCCCCCAAAGGCCCCGTCGGGACTTGCACTATGTGTGGGAAAGAGTTCCACAGAAAGAACAACCGGCAAAAATATTGCAGCGAGAGGTGCAGCGACGAAGCCAAAGCCCAGAAAAAAAGAGAATGGGATCAGAAGAAACGCCTCGAAGCAAATCAGAAAGGAACTGAATCATGAACATCGTACTAGTCCAGGGGAACATCGCCAGAGACCCCATCATCAGAAGCACCAAGACCGGCAAAGCCGTAGCCCGCTTTGCCGTTGCCGCTAATGAAGAATATATCACCCCGCAGGGAGAGAAGAGAGAACTCACCAACTGGGTGAACGTCATCGCCTGGGGCGCGTGGGCTGAGCTCGTAGGGAACGCCTGTCAGAAGGGAACACAGGTATTCGTCAAAGGTCGCTACACCACCAGCAGTTACGACGATCAGAACGGGAAACGAGTATGGACCACCGAAGTCACCGCCGACTTCATCTCCCCATCGGTTAGAGGAGGGCAGCCCTCTAATCAGGGCTTCGGCCAGTTCGGCGTCATGCAGCCAGCAGTTCCGCGTCCCCAGCAGGGAACGCCATTTCCGGCGGGGCCGC
>CAVHZP010000006.1:0-27291 GCA_963640485.1 bacterium
CTTCCTCTGGAAGGAGGGGGACCGCGAAGCGGTGGAGGTTGGCTCCGCTTTCACCCCCTTCCTTTGGAAGGGGGAGGACCCGAAGGGCGGGGTCTAAGATGGCGAAGCCTTTCCTATCAAGCCCTCTTCTTTGAAGAGGGTGCCCGAAGGGCGGGTGATGCCGATGAAAGAGTGAAGAGTGGAGAGTGAAGAGTGGAGTGGTGGTGCATCGTGTCAATTCATATAGCGGCGCAGAGTTTTGAAATCCGGTCTCGCACCCCTGCTCCCTCACGTCCGTAATCCATTCCTCGTAAGAGTAAGCATGCCTGGGGGACGGTCACACAGTAAGTGAATCATGGATGTGGGGCAGCAGGTGCCCGATCACCGACCACCGACTACTGACCACTGACTACCGATTACCAAAAGAACAAAAATCCAAGACCGCCCGATACGGAATGATTCAATAAAATTGATTGTACGATACAAAATAAAATATCCGATTTGATTCTTGATAGAAATCCCTTTTTCTATATAATTATAGCGAACACCATGTACAGTTAAAGACATAGTATTTGCTATTTCTGCTTTATATCTAAGGAGGATTTTATGTTTGAGAAGTGGGATCGGTGGATGTCTGGGTGGTTTATGATTGGCGTATCGGCGCTTTGCTTGCTATTGGATGTGATTCCGATGGCGGAAGAATTTTTGGGAAGGAGTCTGCTGGATCTGTCTTTTTTGCCTTTTGACCCGGCGTGGCTGACCATTGCGATCAGCGGCTACCCTTTGGCTTATGAGGCGGCTCTGCGTCTGTGGAAAGGCCGGGGCATGGGGCGGATTTCTTCGGCTCTGCTGATCACCATGGCTATGGGTGCGGCTATCGGCATTGGCGATCTGTTCGCGGCGGCGGAAGTGGCGCTGATCATGGCGATTGGTGAAATGATGGAGAAGCAGACCACAAACCGGGCGAAGCGGGGCATCGAGAAATTGCTCTCCCTGGTGCCGGCGATGGCGAGACGTCTGGAAGATGGGAAGGAAGTCATGGTTCCCTTGGGCGAGGTGCGTGTGGGGGACCGGCTTCGCATCATTCCCGGGGAACATATCCCGGTAGATGGGAAAATTATTTTTGGCGAAACATCCATCGACCAGAGCCTTGTGACCGGCGAGTCCATGCCGGTGGAAAAGAAAAAAGGAGATCCCGTATTCTGCGGGACTCTGAATTACCTGGGCACTGCAGACATTGTGGCAGAGAAAGTGGGAAATGATAGCTCTATCGCGCAGATGATTCGCATGGTTCGTGAGGCGGAAGCGCGGAAGGCGCCGGCAGAGCGGATGGCGGACAAGGCGGCCAGCTATTTCGTACCGTTGGCGCTGGTGCTTTCGGTGCTGACTTATTTCTTCACCGGCGATATGATGCGGGCGGTGACGATTCTGGTGGTATTCTGCCCATGCGCTTTGGTGCTGGCTACACCTACGGCTATCATGGCGGCCATCGGGCAGGCGGCGCGGCATGGCATCATCATCAAATCCGGCGAGTCGCTGGAGAAGTTGGGGGATGTGAATACCATCGCTTTTGATAAGACCGGTACGCTGACTCATGGGAAGCCGGAGGTGACCGGGGTGATTTCCTTTGATTCTGCGATTTCGGAAGAGGAATTGCTGCAGCTGGCGGCAACGGTGGAAAGCCGAAGCGAGCATCCCCTGGGGAAGGCGGTTTGCCGGTATGCGCTTTCGAAGGGGATTTCCGGAAGAACACTATCCGATTTCCACATGACTCCGGGGCGGGGCATCGAGGCGACAGTAGAGGAAGGGCGCGTGGTCTGCGGCAGCGCGGCTTTCATGGAGGAAATGGGATTTTCTATTTCCGGAGAGCAAAGAAATCAGATCCATGGCTGGGAGAATAAAGGGAAAGCGGTGGTGCTGGTGGCTTGCGGCGAAAAGGTCATTGGACTCCTGGGCCTCTCCGATGTGGTGAAGACCGAGGCGCGGTCCATTGTAGAGAAGCTGCAGGAAATGAAAATCCGCATCGTCCTTTTGACCGGCGACAATGGGAAAACGGCTCGCTACTTCGCAGCGCTGGCGGGGATCGTTCACGTTTTTGCGGATCTCCTGCCGCATGACAAGGTGAATCGCATCCGCGGCATGGAAAGCGAAAAGCGGAAGGTCTGCATGGTGGGCGATGGCATCAATGACGCGCCTGCATTGAAGACTGCAGACGTGGGCATTGCTATGGGACGGTTGGGGAGTGACATCGCCGTGGACGCAGCAGACATCGTGCTGTTGAGCGATGATATTTCCAAGCTCCCGTACCTGAAACGATTGGCGAAGGAAACCCTCAGCACCATCAAACTCAGCATTTCTCTTTCCATGGGCATCAACCTTCTGGCGGTGGCTTGCTCCATCATGGGGCTCTTGACGCCTACCACCGGCGCCCTGGTGCATAACGCAGGCTCCTGCTTCGTTATCTTCCTAGCCGCGATGCTATATGATGAGAATTTGGATTACTAAGAGACAGAAGAGCTTCCCTGCGGGGGCTCTTTTTGCATGGTGGAAGTTTTTGAAATCAGGCAAACGCGTCCTGACTACCGACTACAAAACCGGCAGCGTAAAACGCATCCCATTTCCCTCATTGACAAAGCACCCTTTCCATGCCATTCTTACAATAGGATATATATGTATATATAGGAGTGTGTAAGCAGAAAGGAGATTTACCATGGAAAGAGAAGCAGCAGTGGAATATCTGAAACGGACCGTGAGCCCCTGTCTGGGCTGTACCGAGCCGGCTTGTATCGCCTTGTGCGCAGCGGCGGCGGTGGAGGCCGGCATCACAGAGGTGGATCATATTTCTATGACCATCAATTCCGGGCTATATAAAAACGGCATGTCCGTGGGCATTCCCGGATTCGACCGGGTGGGTATCGCCTACGCGGCAGCGTTGGGCGCGCTTATTGGCCACACAAAAAAGGAACTGCAAATCTTCGAGGACATCACGCCGGAGATTTCTGACAAAGCGAAGGCCATGGTGGAAGCGGGCCGGGTGGAAGTGGAAATTGATTTCTCCAAGAAGGCGCTCTATGCTTATGCGGAAATCCGGGGCGCCGAAGGCTGCGGCATCGCGGAAATCACCAAGGCCCACACCCATATCGTGAAGAAAATGCTGAATGGTGAGATTCTTTACGAAGCTAAGGAAGAAGGCGAGAGCCAGGCGGATCCTTTCGAAAGCACACTCCTGTCTGCACCGATTGCGGACATATATGCTACTGTGAAAACCATGACGGCCACAGAGCTTCAATTCCTGAAAGAGAGCATCGCCATCAATACGGACATGGCGAGAGCAGGCATTGAAGAGCCCAGCCCCGTAGGCATCGCGGCAACGCTCAAGACGGAGCTGTCGGATTCCCTGATGGAGCGGATGATGCTGAAAGTGGCGTCGGCTATCGAAGCGCGGCTCGACGGCCGGCTGCATACCGTAGTCAGCAGCGCCGGCTCCGGCAGTAAAGGACTGGCGGTGACGCTTCCGGTGGTGGAAGCGGCGAAGGAGAGCGGGAGCAGCGAAGAGGAAATGCTGCAGGCCCTCGCCTTCGGTCATTTGATGAATAGCTATATCAATCTGGTGATCGGCAAGCTTTCTTCTATGTGCACTTGCGCTGTGGCGGCGTCCACGGCAGCATCTATGGCGCTTGTTTATCTCTGGGGCGGCACTGCGGAGCAGACGGGCTATGCAGTGAAGACCATGACCGGCACGGTGTCGGGCATGATTTGCGACGGTGGTAAGACCGGCTGCGGTATGAAGCTTGCGCAAGCCACGGCGTCTGCCTTCATGGCGGCACGGATGGCGCTGCTGGATCGCCGCCTCCGCACTTCTGATGGCATTTGCGGAGAAACACCGGAGTCCTGCATCAACCACATCGCCGACCTGGCAAACCTGGGCATGGCAAGGGTGGACGAACGGATTTTGAAAATCATGCTGGCTAAGGCGTGAAAGGGAAGAGTCGTGAGATGAGAAGTCTCGCGGCTCTTTTCTTTTTGGCGGTAGAAGTTTAGTGATCAGTGATCAGTAATCAGTAGTCAGTAGTCAGTGGACAGGGCGCGTCTGGTTGCTTCCCCACTACTCCTCACTGCTCACTTCAAATTCCTAACTTTCGCAAAATGCGCCCTGATTACTAATTACTGACCACTGACCACTAATTACTATGCACCAAAAAGATGAAAAAATGCAGCCGGCGAATGGTAGAAACAGCGATTTCCTATGAAAAATGGCAGGGGCTGAAAAATTTATATAAACTTTAGAAAATCAAGTACACACACGGCGGCGTGGCCATGTGAAAATTAAGAAAATAAACCGGTAAAAAGTTAGTAAATATCGAGCTTTGGAGACTTGTATTTCCAAAAATAAATTCTTTCTAAAACCCTTGCTTTTGGTCTCCGAAAATAGTATTATAGAAAAGCTGAACGTCTGGTACCTTTGTGCGAGGGCGCAAGGCAAAAGATGGTTCAGAACAAACTATGAAGTGGAAGGTGGCCTGCACAGCAGGGGAATTTCCACGGAGCAGTTCATTCATGAAATGAACGTAGGAGGTTTATCTAATGTCGAAACAGGAAAAAATCAGAATTCGTCTGAAAGGCTATGATCACAAAGCAGTTGATCAGAGCGCAGCGAAGATCGCGGAGACTGCAAAAAGAACAGGCTCCAGAGTCTCCGGTCCGATTCCGCTCCCGACCGAACGGAACGTGTACACCATTCTTCGTTCTCCACATGTCAACAAAGACAGCCGTGAACAGTTCGAAATGCGTATTCACAAGAGACTCATTGACATCCTCGATCCTTCCAAGAAGACCGCGGATGCGCTGATGAGACTGGAACTCCCAGCAGGCGTCAGCATTGATATTAAACTGTAAAAGGAGGTGCAAAGATGTCTAAGGCTATTTTGGGAACAAAATTAGGAATGTCTCAGGTATTCGCTGCTAACGGCGACCTGATTCCAGTAAGCGTTATTGAAGTTCTGCCAAACGTGGTAGCTGCAGTAAAGACCGTTGAAAGCGACGGCTACAATGCTGTACAGCTCGGTTATGGCGCTGTCAAAGAAAAACATTTGACAAAACCAGTAAAGGGTCAGTTTGAAAAAGCTGGTATCGACCCGGTTAAACATCTGCGTGAATATAGACTCGCTGAAAAGCCGTCTTACACAGTAGGCCAAACTCTGGCTGCTGATATCTTCGCAGAAGGCGAGATTATCGACGTAATTGGCACCAGCCGCGGCAAAGGTTTCGCCGGCACGATTAAACGTCATAACCACCAGCGTGGACCGGAATCCCACGGCTCCAAGAACCATCGTCAGACAGCATCCCTCGGTGCTCGTATGTCCGGCGGCGGCGGTAAGGTATTTAAAGGCAAGAAGATGGCTGGCCAGCTCGGCGGCGTACGTGTAACTGTACAGCATCTTCAGGTAGTAAGAGTTGATACTGCCCGTAATCTTATGCTTGTCAAAGGCGGGATCCCAGGTGCTAAGGGAAGCCTCGTCATGGTACAGGATACTGTAAAGCCTGTAAAATAATATTGTCTGGAACAACAGAAAATTGTTCTGATTAAGGGAGGAACATCTCAATGCCGAAAGTAAAGCTGTATAATGTAGCCGGCGAAGTTGCCGGTGAAATAGAGCTGAATGACAGCGTCTTTGGCGTAGACTATAACGAAGCTGTTATTCATCAGGCAGTGGTGCGTCAGATGGCAAACGAACGCCTTGGCACACACGCTACCAAAACCAGAGGCCTTGTACGCGGCGGCGGCAAGAAACCTTGGAAACAGAAAGGCACCGGCCGTGCCAGAGTCGGATCCATCCGCTCCCCACTGTGGGTTGGCGGCGGTACCGTATTTGGACCGACCCCGAGAAGCCATGCAAAAGACATGCCGAGAAAGGCTCGTCAGCTGGCTGTTAAGTCTGCACTGTCCGAAAAACTCCGTGCAAACGAACTGGTCGTTCTCGATGCTGTAAACTTCGAAGCACCGAAGACCAAAGAAGTGGTAAAACTCCTGGCTGCTTTCGAAGCAGGCAAAGCTATCATCGTTGACGGTGGCGCAGCTTACCAGAACACCATTCTCTCCGCTCGCAACATCCCCGGCGTAAAAGCATATGCTCCAAGCGGACTCAACATTTATGATATCGTAAACACCGGCAAACTGTTCCTGACCCAGGAAGCCGTAAAGAAAATTGAGGAGGTACTCGCATAATGGACGCTCGTGACATCCTCATTAAACCGCTCGTTACCGAAAAATCTACAGCTCTCATGGAAGAACGCAAATACACATTCCGTGTACCGCTCTCCGCAACCAAGGTGGAAATCCGCCAGGCTGTAGAACAGATCTTCAAAGTAAAAGTTCAGGCTGTGAACACCATGCGTTATGAAGGCAAGATGAAACGTCTGGGCCGTACCCAGGGTCGTCGCAGTGATTGGAAGAAAGCCATTGTTACCCTTAGACCGGGCGAAACAATTGAGCTCTTCGAAGCGTAAGGAGGAGTAATATAAATGGCATACAAATCATTTAAACCGTACACTCCCGGACGCCGTCAGATGACCGTTTCCACCTTTGAGGAAATTACAACAGATAAACCAGAAAAAACTCTTCTGGCTCCTGTTCATAATCATGGCGGCCGTAACAACTCCGGTAAGACAACCGTTCGTCATCAGGGCGGCGGACATAAACGTCAGTACAGAATTATTGACTTCAAGAGAACCAAAGACAACATTCCGGCAAAAGTTGCTACCATCGAATACGATCCAAACCGTACCTGCCGTATCGCTCTTCTGCAGTATGCAGACGGCGAAAAACGCTACATTCTCGCTCCGAAAGGCCTGAAAGTCGGCGACGTAGTCACCAGCGGCCCGGAATCCGATATTAAAGTCGGCAACTGCCTCCCATTCACCAACATTCCTCTCGGTACCATCGTTCACAACGTTGAACTGAAGATCGGCAAAGGCGGCCAGATGGTTCGTTCTGCCGGCGCAAGCGCTCAGCTGATGGCAAAAGAAGGCGACTATGCACTGCTCCGTCTCCCTTCCGGCGAACTCCGTAGAGTACACATCCGCTGCCGTGCAACCATCGGTGCTATCGGCAACGAAGATCATGAAAACATTACCCTTGGCAAAGCCGGCAGAAATCGTTGGCTTGGCGTACGTCCTGCAAACCGCGGCGTTGTAATGAACCCGAACGACCATCCACATGGCGGCGGCGAAGGCAAATCTCCGGTCGGACGTAAGCGCCCAGTTACTCCGTGGGGTAAACCTGCTTATGGCGTTAAGACCAGACATAGCAGAAAAGCGTCTACTAAGCTGATTGTTAAGAGACGCAAGTAAGATAAGGAGGAGTAAAAGTGTCCAGATCCGTTAAAAAAGGCCCGTTTGTCGCATTCTCCCTCGTGAAGAAAATCGATGCAATGAACGAAGCTAGTGAAAAGAAAATTGTAAAAACCTGGTCCCGTGCTTCTACTATCCTGCCGAGCTTCGTTGGTCACACCATCGCTGTTCATGACGGAAGAAAACACGTACCGGTTTATGTCACTGAAGATATGGTTGGCCATAAACTCGGTGAATTCGCTCCGACCCGTACATTCAAGGGTCATAACAAGACCGACAAGAAATAACAGGGAGGAATAAAATGGAAGTTCAGGCAATTTCAAGAAATATCCGCATTTCTCCCCGTAAGGTTCGCATCGTAGCAAACCTTGTCCGCGGCAAGAAAGCGGGAGAAGCTATCTCTATTCTGCACAACACCCATAAAGCAGCTTCCATCGTTGTCGAAAAGACACTGAGAAGCGCTATGGCAAACGCAGAAAACAACAACAACATGAATATTGATGATCTCTACATCTCCACAATTTTTGTAGATGCAGGCCCGATTATGAAGCGCGTACATCCACGCTCCCGTGGACAGGCTTTCGGGATTATGAAACGTACCAGCACACTGACGGTAAAAGTTTCTGAAAAAGAGTAATCGAAGGAGGGAAACGTTTTGGGTCAGAAAGTTAATCCGCATGGAATGCGTGTAGGCGTGATCAATGACTGGGATTCCAAATGGTTTGCAGAAAAAGATTATGCTGCACTGCTTGTGGAAGATGCCAAAATCCGCCAGTTCTTAAAGAAGCACCTGTTCGCAGCAGGCATTTCCAAAATTGGCATTAAGCGCGTAGGCAAGAGAGCAAAGCTCGCTATTTACACCGCTAAGCCGGGCATGGTCATTGGCCGTGGCGGCACAGGCATCGAAGACATCAAAAAAGCACTCTCTGCTGTTGTTGATGCAAAAATTACCGAAGAAATCGATATCGATATCCTCGAAATCAAATCCACCGACATGAGCGCCATCCTGGTAGGCGAAAACATCGCTTCCCAGCTGGAAAGACGTATCGGCTTCCGCCGCGCTGTAAAACAGGCAGTAGGCAGAACCATGCGTGCCGGCGCCAAAGGTATCAAAGTAACCGTTTCCGGTCGTCTCGGCGGCGCTGAAATCGCTCGCGCTGAAAGCTACCGTGAAGGTTCCATTCCGCTTCAGACTCTCCGTGCAAACATCGACTACGGTGTAACCACTGCTCATACCACCTACGGTGCTATCGGCATTAAAGTCTGGATCTACAAAGGCGAACTCGCTCCTGGACAGGTTGTTGACGAAAACGAAAACATCCGCACCAGCAAAGATAAGAACAACCGCCATGAAGGCAACAGAAGAGGCGGCCGTCGTGGTGATCGCAGAGAACGTAGACCGAAAAACTCTGAAAGGAGTGATTCCTGATGTTAATTCCAAAGCGTACAAAATTCCGTAAACAGTTCCGCGGCCGTATGAAAGGCAAAGCTCATCGCGGAAACACCGTAACATTCGGTGAATTCGGCCTGGTAGCAACCGAACCGACTTGGATTACCAGCCGTCAGATCGAAGCAGCCCGTATTGCCATGACCCGTTACACCAAACGTGGCGGCAAAGTTTGGATCAAGATTTTCCCGGACAAACCGGTTTCTGCTAAACCAATTGGTACTCGTCAGGGTTCCGGTAAAGGCGCAGTTGAATACTGGGTAGCCGTAGTTAAACCGGGCCGTGTAATGTTCGAAATGGGCGGTGTATCTGCAGAAGTTGCTAAAGAAGCAATGCGTCTGGCAGGTCACAAACTCCCAATCAAGACTAAATTTGTAGTTAAAGGTCAGGAAGTGGCAGGTGAATAAAAATGAAGGTCAATGAAATTCGTAACCTCAGCACTGCCGAATTAGACGAAAAAGTTGCCGGCTTAAAGGAAGAACTGTTTAACCTCCGTTTTCAGCTCGCTACAGGACAGCTCGAAAACCCGATGCGTATTCGTGAAGTAAAGAAGACCATCGCTCGTATCAAGACTGTACAGCGCGAAGAAGAATTGAAAGCTGCCAAGAAGGCATAACGGTTTATCCAAAGGAGGATCTCAACGTGGCAGAAGAAAGAAAGTTGCGCAAAGTGCGCCAGGGAGTTGTTGTCAGCGACAAGATGGATAAAACCGTAGTTGTTGCTGTAGAACGCAAAGTTCCCCACAAACTCTACAAAAAATCTATTAATACCACAACCAAGTTCAAAGCGCATGACGAAAACAACGAATGCCGTGTCGGTGATACCGTACGCATCGTAGAAACCCGCCCGCTGTCCCATGACAAGCGTTGGAGAGTTGAAAAAATCGTTGCCCGTCAGAACTAATATAGAAAGTTAATTATAGGAGGATTGGCACGATGATTCAGCAGGAAAGCAGACTCAACGTTGCAGATAATACCGGTGCTAAGAACGTCCTGGTTATTAAAGTTCTGGGTGGTTCCTTCCGTAAAAGCGGCAATATCGGTGATATTGTAGTTGCTACGGTCAAAGATGCAACCCCCGGCGGCGTTGTTAAGAAGGGCCAGGTAGTAAAGGCTGTCGTAGTTCGTACAGTAAGTGGTGTTAGCCGCAGCGACGGATCTCATATCCGCTTTGACGAAAACGCAGTTGTTATTATTAAAGACGACAAGAGCCCGGTAGGAACACGTATTTTTGGACCGGTAGCAAGAGAACTCCGTGAAAAAGATTTCATGAAGATCGTTTCCCTGGCTCCGGAAGTGCTCTAATAGGGAGGCAAAGCAATGAGTCAGAAACTGCATGTAAAGACCGGAGACACCGTAGTAGTTATTTCCGGCAAAGATAAAGGCAAGCAGGGCAAAATTAAAGCTGCTATGCCGAAAGAAGGCCGTGTTGTCGTTGAAGGCGTCAACATGATCAAGAGACACACCAAACCGAGCCAGGCAAACCCGAAGGGCGGCATCATCGAGAAAGAAGCTCCGCTGTATGCTTCCAAGGTCATGATCCTGGATCCGGAAACAAAGAAACCGACCCGCGTAAAGAAAGTTCAGCAGAAAGACGGAACTTACGTCAGAGCAGCTGTAAAGAGCGGCGCTATTATTGACAAAGCCTAAGCGGGAAGGAGGATAACAAGTGTCCAGATTAAACGACTTATACAAAGCGCAGATCAAAACCACCCTGCGCGAAAAATTCGGCTACAAGAACGACATGGAAATCCCGAAGCTGGATAAGATTGTCATCAACATCGGTGTAGGCGAAGCAACCGAAAACACCAAAGCAGTAGACGCAGCAGTATCCGATCTCGCTGCTATCACCGGCCAGAAGCCGATGGTCTGCAAAGCCAAGAAATCCCTGGCTGCATGGAAAATCCGTGAAGGCATGCCCCTGGGCTGCAAAGTTACCCTTCGTGGTGACAGAATGTACGAATTCCTCGATCGCCTGATCAACATTGCTCTTCCACGCGTACGCGACTTCCGTGGTATCAGCGATCAGAGCTTCGACGGCCGCGGAAACTATGCGTTCGGCGTTAAAGAACAGCTGATTTTCCCGGAAGTTGATTATGAAAAGATCGACAGAATCCGTGGCATGGATATCATTGTAGTAACTACGGCTAAGACTGATGAAGAAGCTCGTGAACTTCTGAAACAGTTCGGCATGCCGTTCAAGAAATAAGCAGGAGGACAATATGGCAAAGAAGTCTATGTTGGAACGCGAGAAGAAAAGAGAACTCGCTGTTCAGAAATATGCCGCAAAGCGTCAGGCTCTGAAAGAAGCTGGCGACTGGGAAGCTCTTTCCAAGCTCCCGCGCAACGCTTCCCCAACACGTCTGCACAACCGCTGCAAACTGACTGGCCGTCCCCACGGCTTTATGCGTAAATTCGGAATCTGCCGTAACCAGTTCCGTGACTTGGCTTACCTCGGAGAAATTCCGGGCGTTAAAAAAGCCAGCTGGTAAGATTTCGGGAGGAGGATTAAACAATGGTAACAACCGATCCGATTGCGGATATGCTTACCCGTATTCGTAATGCGAACGATGCATATCATGAAAAAGTAGACATGCCTGCTTCTAAAATTAAGGCAGCTGTACTTGCAATTCTGAAAGAAGAAGGCTTTATTAAAAGCGTAGAACAGATCGAAGTAGAAGGCCATCCGGAACTGCGCGTCGCACTGAAATACGGCGCTAACCGCGAAAAGGTTATCAAAGGTCTGAAAAGAATTTCCAAACCGGGCCTGCGCGTATACGCCGGCAAAGAAGAACTGCCGAAGGTACTCGGTGGTCTCGGTATCGCTATTATTTCCACATCCAAGGGCGTTATGACCGACAAGAAAGCTCGCAAAGCTGGTCTCGGCGGCGAAGTCCTTGCATTTGTCTGGTAATCGTTGGAGGTAAAACATGTCTCGAATTGGCAGAAAACCGATTACGGTTCCGGCAGGTGTGGAAGTCAAGATTGACGGCCATACAGTCACCGTAAAAGGTCCGAAAGGCACACTCACCCGTACACTCAATGAAGAAATTGGCATTCAGATGGAAGGCAACGAAATCCTCGTTACCCGTCCGAATGACGAAATCAAAAACCGCTCCCTGCACGGCCTGAACCGTACACTCCTGAACAACATGGTTGTCGGTGTCACCCAGGGATTCGAAAAGAAGCTCGAAATCGTAGGCGTTGGTTACAACGCTCAGATGCAGGGTCAGAACCTGAAACTGGCTCTCGGCTTCTCCCATCCGGTCATCGTAGTTCCACCGGAAGGAATCACCATTTCCACCCCGTCTTCCGTCGTTGTTCTGGTATCCGGCTGCGATAAGGAAAAGGTTGGTCAGGTAGCAGCAGAAATCCGCGCTTGGCGTCAGCCCGAACCTTACAAAGGCAAAGGTATCCGTTATTCCGGTGAATTCGTACGCCGTAAGGCTGGTAAGACCGGCGCGAAGTAAGACAGGAGGTAAAATAATATGCGTAAAAATGCAAGCAGAAATGCGGTTATTCGCCGTCATCTGCGTCTTCGTAAGAAAATCTCCGGTACTGCCGCTTGCCCGCGTCTCAATGTTTTCCGTTCCCTGGCTAACATCTATGCCCAGATCATCGACGATGAAGCTGGCGTAACACTGGCATCCGCAAATACCTTAGATAAAGAAATCAAAGCTGAATTCCCATACGGCGGCAACGCAGAAGCTGCAAAAGCAGTTGGTGCACTGGTTGCTAAGAGAGCTCTTGAAAAAGGCATCGAAAGCGTCGTATTCGATCGTGGCGGCTACATCTATCACGGCAGAGTCCAGGCTCTGGCTGATGGCGCTCGCGAAGCTGGCTTGAAATTTTAAGGTAAAGGAGAAATCACATGCCAAGATTTGAAAAACAGGAATCCGACTTGCAGGAAAACGTCGTTTTCATTAACCGCGTTGCTAAAGTCGTAAAAGGCGGCCGTCGTTTTTCCTTTGCAGCAGTCGTAGTAGTTGGTGATGGCAAAGGCAAAGTAGGCGCTGGCCTCGGCAAAGCTGCTGAAGTTCCGGAAGCTATCCGCAAAGGCGTCGAAGATGCGAAGAAGAACATGATCACCGTTGCTCTCAAAAACGGTACCATTCCGCATCCGATGCTCGGCATCTATGGTGCCGGCAAAGTTATCATGAAACCTGCTGCCGAAGGTACCGGCGTTAAAGCAGGCGGCCCGGTAAGAAGCGTACTTGCTATGGCAGGTATCCGCAACATTCTCACCAAGTCCCTGGGTTCTTCCAATCCAATCAACATGGTAAGAGCTACCATGGACGGCCTTTCCAAACTCGAAAACGCTGAAACCGTTGCAGCACTTCGTGGAAAGACCCTGGACGAAATTTATAACTAAGGGGGCCACTCATGAAGGTTATTGTTACACTGAAGAAAAGCGTGATCGGTTCCAGACCGGAACACATCGCTACCATCAAGGCACTGGGACTCAAAAAGACCCACTCCTCTGTAGAAAAAGAACTTACCCCACAGATTAAGGGCATGATTCACTCTGTCCGTCATCTGGTTGAATGCAAAGAAGCAGAATAATAGAAAAGGAGGTGCACTAATGAAACTGCATGAACTGAAACCGGCTGAAGGTTCCACAAGAGTTCGTCGTCGCGTAGGTAGAGGTCTCGGCAGCGGCATGGGCAAACAGTCCACCCGCGGCGCTAAAGGCCAGAACGCTAGAACCGGCGGCGGTGTACGTCCGGGATTTGAAGGCGGCCAGATGCCTCTGTACCGTCGTCTTCCAAAACGCGGATTCAAAAACATTTTTGCTAACGAATACGCTGAAGTCAACGTTGAACAGCTGAACCGTTTTGATGACAATGCTGTTGTTGATCCGGCTGCTCTGGTTGAAGCAGGCGTTCTGAAGAACGTTCTCGATGGTGTACGTATTCTGGGAAGCGGTGAACTCACAAAGGCTCTTACCGTAAGAGCACAGGGCTTCACAAAAGGCGCTCAGCAGAAAATCGAAGCAGCAGGTGGAAAAGTAGAGGTGATCTAATATGGGGTCTGTTCTCGCAAACCTTTTTGCAAACAAAGAACTCAAAGATCGCATTCTCTTCACTTTCATGATGTTCGTCGTCTTCCGGCTCGGGGTTCATATCCCGGTACCGGGAGTTGACGCTTCCGTCATCGAAAGCCTCTTCACCTCCGGCAACCTCTTCGGTTTCCTGGACTTATTCTCCGGTGGTGCACTCAGCAAATTCTCGATTTTTGCCATGAGTATCACCCCGTACATCAACTCATCCATCATTATGCAGCTCCTCACTGCTGTCATCCCCACCCTCGAAGAGTGGAGAAAAGACGGACAGGAAGGATTCAAGAAAATCCAGAAAGTCACCAGATACTTCACTATTTTCCTGGCAGCTGTGCAGGCATTCGGTATGACCTATGCCCTGCGTATCAACAACGCTCTTGTTGATAACAGCTGGCTGTATTTTGTTTTCGTCGTCGTAGTCCTCACCGCCGGCACCTGCCTCCTGATGTGGATCGGCGAAAAAATCACGGAACACGGCATTGGTAACGGCATTTCCCTGATCATCTTCTGTGGTATCGTAGCCCGCTTCCCGCAGGCCATCTCCACAGTCATTGATTACATCGAAGTCGGCACCATCTCCCCGTTCCAGCTTCTGCTCTTCCTCGTCATTGCTCTCGTCATGATCCTCATGGTCATCGAAGTCAACGAAGGACAGCGCAGAATTCCCATCCAGTATGCAAAGCGCGTGATCGGACGCAGAATGTATGGCGGCCACTCCACCTACCTCCCACTCAAAGTGAACCAGGCAGGCGTCATCCCCATCATCTTCGCATCCTCTATCCTCATGCTCCCCGTCACCCTCGCACAGTTTGTGCATGTAGACTGGGTACAGGCAGTAGGCAACTTCTTCGGATGGGGCACCTGGCCAAATACCATTTGCTACGGCCTCCTCATTTTTATCTTCACCTATTTCTACACGGCGATCTCCGTCAACATCAAAGACTTAGCAGATAACATGAAGAAATATGGCGGCTTCATCCCCGGCATCCGCCCCGGACAGCCCACCATGATCTACGTAGACAAAGTATTGTCCAGAATCACCTTGACCGGTGCGGTCTTCCTGGCATTCGTTGCTATCCTTCCGAACTTCATCGGAAACATTACCGGCGTACAGGGCGTCTACTTCGGTGGTACATCCCTCCTCATTATCGTCGGCGTAGCACTCGATACCATGAGACAGGCACAGTCCTACATGGTGACAAGAAACTATCAGGGCTTTATCAAATAAAGCTTTTTCCAAAAGGAGTAGGGATATGTACATCTTATTGATGGGACCTCCAGGGGCAGGCAAAGGCACCCAGGCAGAAAAACTCATTCGTGATTACGGCATCCCCCAGATTTCCACCGGCGACATGTTCCGTGCCGCCGTGAAATCCGGAACTGCTCTTGGCAAGGAAGCCAAAAGCTACATGGACAAAGGCGCACTTGTTCCAGATAGCGTAACCGTTGGTATCGTAAAAGAAAGACTCGCCCAGGAAGACTGCCAGAAAGGCTGGATCCTCGACGGCTTCCCCCGTACCACCGCACAGGCTGCCTCCCTCGACGCCATTCTCCATGAACTGGGCATCCAGCTCACCGCTGTCGTTAGCATCAAAGCCAACAAAGATGACCTGGTCAAGAGAATCAGCGGCAGACTCGTCTGCAAGGGATGCGGCGCTTCCTTCCATAAACTCTTCCGCCAGCCGAAAGAAGCAGGCATCTGCGACAACTGCGGCGGCGAACTCTATCAGCGTGCTGACGACAACGAAGAAACCGTTGGCGAAAGACTGAATGTTTACGAAACATCCACCAAACCGCTGATTGATTACTACAAAGCCAGCGGCCGCTACTACGAAATCAATGGCGACCAGGCCATGGATACCGTCTACAGCGATATCCAGGATGCTTTGAAGAAGGCGTCTAAATGATCACAATTTATACACCTGAAGAAGTAGAGAAAATTTCCGCAGCCGGGAGACTGACTGCGGATACTCTCTCTATGCTTGAAAAAGCAGTACAGCCAGGCATCAGCACCCTTGAGCTTGATGAAATGGCTGAAAAATTTATCAGAGACAGAGGCGGGATCCCGGCCTGCAAAGGCTACGAAGGCTTCCCGGCAACCATTTGCGCCTCCGTTAATGATACGGTTGTCCACGGAATTCCATCTGCAAGAAAAATTTTGAAAAAAGGGGATATTATTTCCCTCGATCTTGTGGTACAATTAAATGGTTACATGGGTGACTCCTGTGTTACCGTTCCCGTAGGACATACAAACAAGAAAAACCTCCAGCTGCTCTCCGCCACCGAAGGTGCACTCTTCGCTGGTATTAAGCAGGCCGTCGTAGGAAATACCGTAGGCGATATCGGTCATGCCGTTGAAAGCTACGTAAAACCTTATGGCTACGGAGTAATTCGTGAATATGTAGGTCACGGCATCGGGATTGGTATGCATGAAGATCCGGAAGTTCCAAACTATGGCACACCGGGACATGGACCGCGTCTTGAAGAAGGTATGTGCATCTGCATCGAGCCTATGATCACCATGGGCCGCGCCGACATCATTGCCCTTCGGGATGGATGGAGCGTCGTGACAGCTGATGGGAAACCATCCGCTCACATGGAACACACCATCACCATCACCAAAGATGGTCCCAAAATTCTGACGCTGCGCAATTGATTCCATTGTTTCCGGTCAGCATATGATAAGCCAAAGGAGGCTCTCATGAGCAAGGCAGACGTTATTGAAGTCGAAGGCAAAGTAGTAGAAAAACTTCCAAACGCCATGTTCCGTGTCAAATTGGAAAACGGCGGACATATTGTGCTGGCTACCATTTCCGGCAAAATGCGCATGAATTTCATCCGTATACTGCCCGGGGATAAAGTAACAGTAGAATTGACCCCCTACGATTTAGAGCACGGCAGGATTACCTATCGTTACAAGTAAGCAAGGAGGAACCAAGATGAAGGTCAGACCGTCCGTTAAAAAGATGTGCGACAAGTGCAAGGTCATCAAACGCAAAGGCCGTGTAATGGTCATTTGTGAAAATCCGAAACATAAGCAGAGACAAGGTTAATTAAAAGGAGGTTAAAGAGTAGATGGCACGTATAGCTGGTGTAGACTTACCAAGAGATAAGCGCGTTGAGATCGGCTTAACTTATATTTATGGAATTGGCCCTACTTTTTCCAAAGAAATTTTAAACAAAGCAGGAATTGATCCTGACATCCGCGTAAGAGATCTGTCTGAAGACGATGTGGCTAAGATCCGCAATGTACTTGCTGATTATAAAGTCGAAGGTGATCTCCGTAGAGAAGAATCCCTCAACATTAAACGTCTGGTTGAAATCGGTTCTTACAGAGGCAGACGTCATCGTGCAGGACTCCCGGTTCGTGGACAGCGCACAAAGACCAACGCTCGTACCCGTAAAGGTCCGAAGAAGACCATTGCAGGCAAAAAGACTGCAACCAAGAAGTAATGTTGAAGGAGGGATAACACATGGCTACGGTAAAAAGCAAAGCTAAAAGAAGAGAAAGAAAACATGTAGAATCCGGTGCAGCTCATATTCGTTCTACTTTCAACAACACGATCGTAACGATTACTGATTCCAACGGCAACACCATCGCTTGGGCATCTGCCGGCGGACTCGGATTCAAAGGCTCCAGAAAGAGCACACCATTCGCAGCACAGATGGCAGCTGAACAGGCTGCTAAAGTCGCAATCGATCAGGGCATGCGTCAGGCTGATGTCTTTGTAAAAGGACCAGGCGCAGGCCGTGAAGCAGCAATTCGTGCACTGCAGGCAGCAGGCATCGAAGTCAGCAGCATTAAGGACGTCACCCCAATTCCTCACAATGGCTGCCGTCCTCCGAAACGCAGAAGAGTATAATAAAAATAATTCCTTTGCGTAGCATTTTGGCGCTGTAAGGCGCAGAAGGAGGACTTTCGGATGATCGAAAATACAAGCTTCACAATTAAGACTGTGGAACTCAGCGATGACAAGCGTCACGGCAAGTTTGAATGCGAACCGCTCGAAAGAGGCTATGGCATCACTTTGGGAAATAGCCTGAGACGCGTGTTGCTTTCATCTTTAGACGGTGTGGCTATTACGTCTATCAAAATCGACGGCGTTCTTCATGAATTTTCCACTATTTACGGCGTCAGAGAAGATGTAACAGATATGATTCTGAACATCAAGAAGATCCGCTTCATCGCACACGAAGAAGCAGTCTTCCCGATTACCGTCAGAATCGATATCACTAAAGAAGGTATTTTCTATGCCGGCGACATGAAACTGCCGGCAGAAATAGATGTTCTCAACAAGGATCTCCCCATCTGCACATTGGACTCCGATGCGCACCTGGGCATGGAAATGACCATTAACCGTGGTCATGGCTATGTTCCTTTCACAAAGAACAAAAGAGAGGATGACGTCATCGGCGTCATTCCGATCGACTCCATTTATACTCCTGTCATTAAATGCAACTACACTGTCAGCGACACCCGCGTAGGCAATGAAATGGACTACGACAAACTGACACTGGAACTGGACACTGACGGCTCCGTCAATGCTGACGACGCAGTAGCAACCGCTGCTGACATCCTCATCAGCTGCTTCATGAACTTCGCAAACATCGGCGACGCACAGGAAACAACCAAACCGGAAGCTTCCGACGCCGTTTATGCAACCGATGAAGCCGAAGACGCCAACAACGTCATCGATGGTATCCGCGAGATGCCCATCGACGAACTGGAACTGTCCGTTCGCGCTTTTAACTGCCTCAAGAGAGCCGAAATCAATAGCATCGGCGAACTGATGGACAAGACAGAAGATGAATTGACCCGTGTACGCAACCTTGGCAAAAAATCTGTAGATGAAATCAAAGAAAAACTGACAAACTTCAGAGGACTCGGACTGGGTCTCAAAGACGTCAACGCCAAGGATTGATAAAGTAATAGGAGGAAAGAAATGGCTCGTAGTAGATTGAGAAGAATCAGCGGCGCTCGTAAAGCACTGCTGCGCAGTCTCGTAACCGCTCTTTTCCAGCATGGCCGCATCACCACCACTGAAGCAAAGGCCAAAGAACTTCGCCACGTAGCTGACAAAATGATCACCCTCGCTAAGAGAGGCGATCTCCACGCTCGTCGTCAGGCTGAAGCTTACATCATGGACAAAGCTGTTACAAAGAAACTGTTTGATGAAATCGCAAAGAATTATACCGAACGCAACGGTGGCTATACCCGCATCATGAAGCTGGAAGGCCGTCTTGGCGATAACGCTCCTCAGGCAATCATTGCTCTGGTGGACTAATATCATACGAAAAAGACCGCGTTTCGCGGTCTTTTTTTATGGGCTGAATTTACAAGAGAGCTTAAAAAATCCGGAAGACGGCTAAATGAAATTGAAATTAATGATGACAATATTCGGATTATTTTCAAAAGTGTGATATAATCAAGATAGACTTATTATAGCGAGGAGGGAAAGATATGCGGAATCGGTTCTACCAAAGAAGAGAAGCATGTCTTTTTCTGCGCCAGAATCAAGTATTGTTAGTAAATAAAATTGGGGGGGTAGACAATTAGTTTCCCTTTCCTTTGAGATGCTCGGCTATGGGACTTTTGTTCTGTAGCCGTTTTTTTGTGTGGATTTGATAGACTGTGTAGGAGGAGACAAATGGAAAAGGAAGATTTAGATTTTTTGTGTGAAGTCATTCGTTTCGAAAAATCTATAGCGAAGCAGTTGAGCCGGTCGGTGAGTATGTCTTCTTCGCAGATAAAAAAGCTGGAGATGGCTTATGGTCGGCTCCAGAAAAAAATCCAGCGGTATTGCGATTTTTTGCAGATCGAAATGCCGAACTATGAGGGGATGGATTATGAGATTGGACTCCCGGTGGATCCGTTGAATTTGGAGGATTTCGAAGAAGGCGAGAAGCTTTATATCGAAACGATGCTTGAACCGGTGATTAAGGTGCAGGGCAGTAGCGAAATTATCAGAAATGGGAAAGCGATTTTAGGAGCCAGATAGGAGTGGAAGACCATGGCATATTATATCGGAATTGATTTGGGCACGACCAATAGTGCGATTGTTACTTTTGATGGCGAGAAGACAAGACTATGGAAATCGAAAGAACAGTCGGATATCACGCCGTCTTGCATTTTCATTGATAAAAAAGGAAGACAGCACGTAGGGAATAAAGCCTATAAAGCACAGGCGAAAGCGGGGAACGAAGGGCGGATTGCGAAGCAGTTTAAGCGCTTCATGGGCACCAGCACGAGAATCGAATTTGCGGATTATTCGTGGACACCGGAGCGGTGCAGCGCAGAGATTTTGAAAGAACTGTTCAAGTGTTTGCCGGAAGATATTTCTCAGGCGGAAGACCGGTATACGGTCATCACAGTACCAGCTGCTTTCGACCAGATGCAGAATGAAGCAACGAAGAAAGCAGCAAAAATGGCGGGGATTGGCCGCGTAGCGGTCATGCAGGAACCGGTGGCTGCGATCATGAGTGTCATGTACAACACAGAAATTAAAAATGGTTCCTTTGTTATTTTTGATATGGGCGGCGGTACATTGGACGTGGCCATTGCCAATGCAGTGAATGGGAAAGTCGATGTCATTGCTCATGGCGGTGTGGCTATGTGCGGTGGATCGGATATTGACCGCAAGATTGTAGACAATATTGTGAAGCCCTGGCTCTTGTCCAGCGAGGATTATGAAATTCCGGAAAACTTCATGGAATTTGAGAAATATAGAAAATTCATGAGTCGTGTGCGTTTTATGGTGGAGGAGGCCAAGATCCAGTTGTCTTCGGATACGACGGCGGATATTGAGATAGACGTTGGCGTCACCGACGAAAACGAGGAGGAAATCGAAGGGGAAATCTCGGTATCTCGTGATGACATCAATCTTTTAATTCAGGATATTATCGCGGAAGCCGTTGATTGTGCTAGGGATACTATAAAGAAATCCGGGATTCCCATCACGGATTTCGCTGGCGTGGTATTTATCGGTGGTCCCTGTAATTACAAACCTATTCGTGATCAGGTGGCGCGGGAATTGGGGCTTAAAGTATTGGGCCTCGATGTGATCAATCCTATGACAGCAGTAGCGGAAGGGGCGGCCATTTTTGCGGAAAGCATTGATTGGTCCAGTGAAGAGCATGAAAGAAAATCTTCTAATCGCGTAGTTAGTAGCGGAGACCTGGGCTTGGATTTCAAATATGAAGCTCGGACCACAAAGGAAAAAGCCCGTTTCCAAATCAAGACGAAGCGGGATAACCGGGGATATTCTGTAGAAGTTCGCTCGGCTGACACCGGTTGGACTTCGGGTACCATGGAGCTGGAGAATGGTGTCCTCTTCACTCTTCCTTTGTCCAAGAAGGGGGATAATACTTTTGAAATCTATGTATATGATGATGAAAATCGCCCGGTTGTATTGCCGGAGAAGCGGATTATCATCACGCGCACCATGAGCATTATCGGCGCTATCACGGCGTCTCATACCATCAGCGTAGAAGTGAGAGAAAGTAATTTGAGTAGCGCTGTGGCCCTAGATACATTGGTCCATGAAGGCGACAAGCTCCCGACCAAGGGGAGCAGAAAGTACAAAGCTACGGAAAGAATCAAAGCCGGAGATGCCAATAGCTCTTTGAATCTGAAACTGTGGGAAGGAAATATCACATCGCCGGTGACTGACAATAAATTCATTGGCATGATTAAGGTAGAAGGCACGGATCTGGATTACGGTGCCATTCGCCCTGGCGAAGAAATTGAATTCAATTACACCATCAATGAAGCTGGCTCGCTGCAGGTGGAAATCAATATCGAACGACTGGGCATTGTGAAGAATGAGAAGAATTTCTATGACAGCAATGCGGCAGAGAAAGACATGAACAGTTTGGACACGGTGTATGAATTGGAGGATGAAGGGGAGGCTGTCATTCATCGAGTCGATGAATTGGAAAGAAATGTGAGCGATTCGAGACTGGATCAGGTGCGTGAATTGGCAGCCGGGGCCCAGGATTTGGCTGATGATCCGGTGATTGATCCGGAAAAGGTGAAAAAGAATTCGGACAATCTGATTAAGGCGAAAGTGCTGCTTGACCAGATCCGTACGGAAAATTTAAAGAGCCTTCGGCAGCGGGAATTGGCGGCGGTACAGTCCTGGTATGAGGAAGAAATAGAGCCTTTCTGTGATGAGGTACAGAAAGGGGACATGAAGAGTATGATTGCTAATCTGGAACGATTGATTTCCCGGAAGTCAAAAGATTTCGAAACACTGGTATCAGATATTTATGGAAAAGGGTATTGGGGAATTTTGTTTGTCAAGTCTGAACAATTTGTGGCGACCGTATTTTCCATACTCCGTTCTCGTCCTTACAGCTTTAAGACTCGGGAAGCCTATAGTACGTTGGTACAGGCAGGGGAAAACGCTATTTCGCAAGGCGATTTCGATGAATTGCGCCGCGTAGTTCTGAAAATGTACAGTGAGCAGAAGCGAGCTATCGACATGAGCGACATGTCTGCTGCTGCCAATATCATGAGGAGCTGATGGAGTGTGAGTTTTCATTATCAAAGAGGCGAGGAAATCCTGAAGGGCTTTCGCGTCCTTTCGGCGATTTGCGAAAGAGAGTCCTATAGCATTTACCGCGTGGAAGATGAGCGCTATGGTCTTTGCATCACGGAAAGTCAGCTCAGGCATTGGCGGGCCGCAGGAAGCGTCCCCGATGCGCTGGCGGCGCAGTTTGCACCTATACTAGGCGGATTCTGCTATATCACCGATAAGGGGTACAAAGTCTATACGCCGCAGCACGGCCCCTATCCGGAGGATTGGGAGAGTGTCGATGGCTTTTGCTATGCGCTGAATGGCTTCGCTAGGGGATGGCAGAAAGAGCAGTATCCCAATGTAGTGTACATAGAGAAATACGATTGCCTACTTCCTTTAGATTCTTCTGATGATGAAAAGGAAAGCAAAAGTCGCATGGTGGGGCAGTATCTGACGAAGGGGCTTCCCATTGATGCAGATGACAAGGAAAAAATGAAACTTTTCTGCTCCTGGTTATCGGCAGAAGAAATAGAACTGGTACGGAGCACTTGTGGTGTGTCCGATGAGAAGGTGAAGGAAACAACCGAAGAAGCAGAGGCGGCCATAGCCGATGTAGCTGAAAGTGATTTCCGTGAGAGGACATTCAGTCTTCCAGGGCGTGAGAAGCTGGCCACTTTCTTTGAAAATCAGGTGGTTGATTTTTTCAGAAATCCGGCGGATTACCAGCGGATGGGAATCCATACGGTGCCGGCCATTCTTCTCTATGGGCCACCAGGCAGCGGGAAAACCTATGCGGTGGAGAAACTCAGTGAATTTCTGGGATTTCCCTGCTTTGAAATCAATGCGGATAGCGTAGCCAGCCCCTATATTCATGATACTTCCAAGAAAATTGCGGAGATATTTCAAAAGGCCATGGAGAAAGCGCCGTCTGTCCTGGTGATTGATGAACTGGAAAGTTATTTGGGAAGTCGGGAGAGTCGTAGTGAGCATCGGGTAGAAGAAGTGGATGAATTTCTGCGGTCTATTCCCAAGGCCATCGAGAAGCAGGTGCTTATCATCGGTATGACCAACCATTTGAGCATGATTGATAAGGCGGTCCTTCGAAAAGGACGGTTTGACCAGATCATAGAGCTGGGTATGCCATCGCCCGAAGAGATTGAAAATGTCTTAGTGAATGTATTGGCAGAATTACCAAAGGAAGCGAATTTGCCACTGGCAACTTATTCAGAACGGCTCCAGGGGCATCCTTTGTCGGACGTGGCTTTTCTGGTTCGGGAAGCCGGTCGGCGTAGCGTCCGGCGGAAGAAAGACAAAATAGATAGCGAGGTGCTATCCGAAGTATTGGCGGAGCTTTGCGGGAAAACAGAGAAACAGGAGACGCGAAGGATTGGATTTTAAATACAGGAAATCAAGGTGAAGGGTATGCAGATTGAGGAAAATCCTTTCAAACTATTGGGGGTCACGCCGGAGAATTCCATCGCAGAAATCGATGAAGCGAAGGATGACAAATGCTTTGCAGATGAAGAGCGGGAAGGCGCATATGAGGCGGCTCGGGATATGCTGGCCAATCCCCGAAAACGATTGGCAGCAGAAGTTCGTTGGTTTTGTGACCAAAGGAGTCGAGTATTTTCTTCCATAGATATTCTTCATAAATTCGATGAGGCAGATTCCTCGGTAGAGATAGCGGCAGTCATACAGCGCATCGATGAAGCCTATGGAAATACTTCGGAATCGAATGCAATTTCTGCATTGCTGACAGAAATCAATGAGAGCCGGAGCGTGGCGGGAATTCCACAGATTGATGAGGAAGAACTGGTGATGGACACACTGCGGGATGCCATCAATGAGGACTTCCGGAGCGCAATGGCTACGCTTTTTGCGAATTACACTCTCTCTGATATTGCTGAAATAACCAATGAGGTGGCAAAACAGACTATACAGCCAACTATCGGACAGTTTCCGAAGGCCTACGATGAAATGGTTTCTGTATTCATTGATGGCTATTACGGCCTGGTCAGGGACAAACTGGAGGAAGACTGCCAGAGCATATTAGAAGACATCGAAGCAGCGAAGGCATTTCAGCAAGTAGAAGAGCTCCAGCCACTTTTTGAAAAACTCAGACAATTTGATTTCCTGGCTCAGCCTTTGCAACTCTATTTTCAAGACAAAGGAGAGGCAAGAAAACAGGCGGAAAGTCAGGAAATCGCGGAATCTTTGCGCTCATTGGCACTCTACTTCTTCAATGAAAAGAATCTGTCATCCATGAGCCTGGCCATCACAAGGGAATGTTTGCAGATTTTTGCTGAGAATCCGGAGCTGGTGAAGAAATGGAAAGAGGACGAGGTTTTCTTACAGCAAAAGGCGCCCATTGATTTGTTCTATTTGAAGTTAATGCAAGTCGAGCAAGTATCAGATCGGCTGATTATTCGGCAGAATGGTCAGGAAAAGAAAAATGCCGAACTATTCATGAAGTACAAAGGGATGTGGCTAAGAAATTTGCGGGAGGCGGCCGCAGCAATCCCTGAAATGGCTGCGGAGGCACAACATGATTGCGTTGAAGCGTTGGCATTTGCATACTATCGCTTAGCAACAGCTTGCACCTGGGCGGAATTATGGGGTGAAGTTTATGCATTGGCCCAAGAGGGCTTCCCCTATGCACAAAAATCGGGAAATACCGAACTGATCGGAAGATATACGTCTGCTATGGAATCCTGGGCGAAAGCATCGGAGGCGACTCGATCCGGTGAAGCGCACGGTCATGCAGCGGAACAGGCCGACAAGAAAGTGCTTCACGATCAAGATATCGGATGTCTTTTGAAATTGATTGTGTTCATCGTAATTGTAGGGATTTTTATTGCGATGTGTAATAGCGGCGGACAATCTACGAAATCGTCATCGAAAAATAAAAAAGTGAGTGTGCCTGTTAGCACCAGCAGTCAGAGTAAGAAGTCTAGCTCAGAGGAAATTCAGTATTCCGAACCATCTAGTGGAAATGGGCAGGTATTGAGTCTTGATGAGATGCATTGGGTGGCTCGTGAAAAAATACGTCTAGAAAAAATGAGGATGCTGATTCAGAACAGTGCAGGCGTAGAAGAATTTAATAAGCGAATTGCCTATTACAATGCTAGGGGGAGTGACTTCACATATTACGGTAATTCCTGGGCTGATGCTAAGCGGGATGTGGAACAGCATCGTGATGAAATCGAAGCAGAAATAGAGGCGGAAGTTCGCAGCAATGGCTGGGATACTGCGGAAACGGTTGCGGCGCCGGTGGTCTCCTATGGTCCGCCTCCACAAACGGTTTTCCGGTCATTCCATAAACAGATTACAGCAAAAAATTATTATGGCGCTTACGCGTATCTCTCCCCGAGCATGAAGGAATATGTCGGTTCTGTGGATGCCTGGGCCCGCGGATATGAAACCACTATTTCCAGCGAACCGCAGCAGGTTACGGTGATAGAGCAGACCGATAGTATGGCGAAATTGTCATTCCGTTTAAAAGCAGTGGATTGGAAGGAAAGTTCCTGGCAGACGCGGTATTTCAAGGGCATTTGTATCATGTACTTATATGATGATGGTTGGAAAATAGATGAGGTGCGAGGCGGATGGGAATAAAATGGAAGAAACTTTTGAAAAGCGGAAGCGGAGTAGCCGTTGGCGTCATGGCTGTCGCTTTATTGGCGGGATGCACTTTGTCTTTGCCCTGGAAAACAGAGGCGAAGGGAGAAGGAAGCGTTTCTCTCCAGAATCTCACCATAGAAGAGAAGGCAGAGCGATTTGTTTCCAAAATGAGTGATTCCCAGAAAATCGGCCAGCTGATGATGGTGGGGCTCTCGGGCGATACGCTGGATGCGGACGGACGATACATGCTGACCGAATTTCCCAATGGCAATGTGATCCTTTTTGATCGGAATATGAAGAATCCGGAGCAAGTCAAAAAGCTGACGGCGGATATACAGCGTGAAGTCAGAAATACCACGGGGCTCCCGGCCTTTATTGCGGTGGATCAGGAAGGCGGCCAAGTCCGGCGGATGGAGGAATACATGCCTGTTATGCCGGCGGCTGCAGTACTGGGAAAGCAAAATCCCGATGCAACCTATGGTTGGGCCGTAGAAACCGGGCGGGCTTTGAATCAAATGGGAATCAACCTCAATTTTGCGCCGGTGGTCGATTTGGATGGAGCCTATGAACGCTCTTATGGGAAAACGCCGGAGGAAGTGATTCCCTACGCGAAGGCGGCCATTCAAGGATATTCGGAAAATGGAGTCATGACTTCGCTGAAGCATTTTCCCGGTATAGGAAAGGTCAAGACAGATCCTCATCTGGATGGCGATGTAGTTTCATTGAGTCGTCAAGAATTGGATCAGCAGGATGGGAAACCGTTTCACGATATCATCGCTGCGATGGATGCGGATAAAACGTTCGTGATGGTTTCCAATGTCACATTTCCTTTGCTGGAGGAGAATGTGCCGGCTTGCTTATCTAAGACCATCATGAAAGATATTTTGCGGGATGCGTATGGCTATAAAGGATTGATCCTTACAGATGATATGGATATGGGTGCCATGGCAAAGCATTATCCATTTCCTGAAATGGGAGTCAAAGCAATCCAGGCAGGAGCGGATATAGTCCTGGTGTGCCAGGACGCCTCTCATGCGCAGCAGGTTTATAACGGCCTTTTGAAAGCCTATCGCAGTGGCACTTTGGATGCGAAAATGGTTGATGAGAAGGTGAAACGGATTGTCCTTGTCAAATGGAAGAATTTGTGAGTAAAGGTGAAAAAGGAGAATTTTTATGAAAGGCCAAAAATGGTGGACAGCTACACTTGTGAGCGCATTTCTTATTGGCGGGTCATTGACAGTAGCTGCCAATGACCCTTGGTAAGTCAAGTCCATATTAGTGTGTAAATTAATTTTTCTCTTAGAATCATATCGTCAC
>CAVHZP010000007.1:0-27262 GCA_963640485.1 bacterium
GAAATCATACGAATTTTTAAGCAATACTTCGTCAAGAAAATCCTCAAATAGCTCACTATTCTCGGATTTCCTTTCCTCGTCTTGCATAAAAATTCCAGTATGATTTCAGATAACGATTTAATCAGTGGTTCCCTAGGTAAAAAATATTTCAAAAAACTCCTTGCATTCGATGCAGAAAAAAGATATAATATAAAAGCTTGCTTTGAGCAAGTAAAACTTCCCTTCCCATGGGAATCATGGGACATAGGTCCGAAAAGGAGGCGAATTTCGTGAAAAAGTATGAAGTTATGTTCATTGTGAACGCAGCTAATGATGAAGTAATCAAAGCTGCTGTCAAACTGGTACAGGACACCATCGTAAGAATCGGCGGTACCGTTGGCAACGTTGATGAATGGGGCAAACGTCATCTTGCGTACGAAGTAAAGCATCAGAGTGAAGGCTACTACGTAGTAGTAGAATTCCAGGCTGATCCGGCGCAGATTACAGAACTTGACCGCGTTATCAAGATTCATGAAGAAATTATCCGTCACATCATTGTAAAACAGGATGACTAAGAGGTAGAACGATGAATTCAGTTCAGATTATTGGTAATCTCGCACGGGATCCGGTAGTTCGCGCAACGAAGACCGGTCGTGCAGTGGCATCTTTCACTGTGGCTGTTAGTCGTAATTTCACGACCCCTCAGGGAGAACAGAAAGAGATTACAGACTGGATCAACGTGGTAGCTTGGGGCAATTTGGCAGAATCTGTAGGAAATCAGCTGAGAAAGGGTACCCGCGTCTTCGTAGAAGGTCGCTACACCACTCGCTCCTATGATGGCCAGGATGGCCAGAGAAGATGGGTTACGGAAGTGACTGCCAATATGGTAGCGGTTCCTTTGGCTTCTTCTCCTCGTCCGCAGCAGAATGGTTTCGGCGGCGGTCAGAGCTATGGCAATAACGGCGGCTTCAACAATGGCTTCGGCGGTGGTTATGGCGGCGGTTTCAGCAATCCTGCACCGGCACCGGCACCAGCTTATGGAGGCGATTCCCAGCAGCCGCAGGCTCAGCCAAAGAGCGGTTTTGGTCAGTTCGGCACTCCTTCCGCAGAAGAAGAGATTCCGTTCTGATATACATTGATTTTGGAGGATATAACTAGCATGATCAGAAGAGATAGAACAAGAAGACCGAGAAGAAAGGTCTGCCAGTGCTGCGTAGATCACGTAGACACCATTGATTACAAAAACATCGCTGCACTTCGCCGTTTCGTTTCCGAAAGAGGTAAGATTCTTCCTCGTCGCGTAACCGGAACATGCGCAAAACATCAGCGTAAAATCAATCTCGCTATTAAGAGAGCAAGAGCTATCGCTCTGCTTCCATTCAGCGCAGACTAAGAAACAGGAAATCCCCGGGGTCATCCCGGGGATTTTTTCTATGCCATATAGTAGTCGGGGAATGGAGGCAGTTGGTGGGTCATCGGGTTGGTAAGAGATGGAGGGATAGTAATCAGTAATTAGTGATCAGTAGTCAGGACGCGTCTGACGCAAGAGGCAAATGCGCCCTGATCACTGACTACTGATTACTGATTACTATCTCTCTATCTCTTACTATCCTCATGGAGTCCAGCTGCCTCCATTCCCCTGACTACCACTTAAAGAAAAACCTTGTACCGCCTTATTAAAATATTTCAAAGGCGCTATAGGCGATTCTTCTTTGACAATCCCTGGGCAGTAGAGTAGACTATAGGCACATACATAAAAAGTGCAAAGAAGCTCATTTCCTTTTTGCGGAAGTGGGCTTTTTCTGCATCTTGGAGGCTTTGGCAGGAATTCAGAGTCGCACACCAAAGCGTCCGACCATTTTTGCATAGGGGGGATTGAGATGAGTAAATCAGATGGATTTGGCAAGAAATACGGCCTCTTGCTATCATTACTGGCTATGGCCGCGGTGTATCTGCTTCCGACGCCGGCGGATTTGCCGACGGAAGGGCACCGGTTGATCGGCATCCTGGTATTTGCAGTCATCATTTGGATGACCGAAGGCGTTTCTTATCCGGTCAGTGCATTCGTCATCGTCACGTTCATGGCCTTTGCCCTGGGGCTGGCGCCGAATCCGGCAAAGCCCGGGGCGATCCTTGGTACTGCAAATGCGCTGAAAATGGGGCTGTCCGGTTTTTCCACCACCGCCTGGGCGCTGGTGGCGGGTGCTATGTTTCTATCAGCGGGCATGATGATGACGGGGCTCGATAAACGTATCGCTTTGATCGTCATGTCCCACATCGGCGTGAAGTCGAATCGTTTGGTCATCGGCGTCATTTTCGTAGGCTTCCTTTTGAGCTTCTTCGTGCCGTCTACCACGGCTCGTGTTTCTTGCATGGTCCCCATCGTCATCGGTATCATTCGCGCCTTCGGCCTCAAAGAGGGGAGCACCTTCGCCGGCGTTCTCATGATGGCCGTGGCGCAGGCCGATAGCCTTTGGAACATCGGTATCAAGACCGCCGCTGCGCAGAACATGGTAGCCATCGGCTTCATTCAGCAGGTGCTGGGCCAGGATATCAGCTGGCTGGAATGGTTCATCGCCGCTGCTCCTTACGCTGCCGTCATGTCCGTGGTTCTTTATTTCCTCCTTATCTACGTGATGCCTCCGGAAGTCAAAGAAATGCCCGGCGGCAAAGAAGCGCTGCAGAAAATGCTGAAGGAAATGGGGCCGGTGTCTCTGCCGGAGAAAAAACTGCTGGCTATTTCCCTGCTGCTCCTGTTCTTCTGGGTCACAGAGAAAAAGCTTCATCCCTTTGATACCACCACCGTCACCATTGCCGGCATCATGCTGATGATGCTGCCGCGCATCGGTTTCATGACCTGGAAAGACGCCGTGCCTCACATCAACTGGGGCACCGTAGCTCTCTTCGGCGTAGGCATCAGCCTGGGCACCGCTCTTTTGAAATCCGGCGCTGCCATCTGGCTGGCGAATCATTTCGTTGCTCTCTTCGGCATGGAGACCATGGAGCCACTGATGGTTATCGCACTCCTTGCCTTCTTCCTCACAGTCATTCATCTGGGCTTCGCCAGCGCCACCGGCCTGGCATCGGCCATGATCCCCATCGTCATCGCTGTATTGGAAAGCGTAAAGACACCGGGCATCAACGTACTGGGCATGACCATGATTCTGCAGTACACTATCTGCTTCGGCTATATTCTCCCGGTCAACGCGCCGCAGAATATGATTGCCTACAGCACCGGCTACATCACATCGAAAGATTTCCTGAAAACCGGTATCCCCTTCACCATTCTGGCATACCTGATGATTCTCGTATTCTCTGCCACTTATTGGAACTGGTTGGGATATGTGGGATAAGGAGAGGTACTGTCGCTATCGGTTTGGTAGTCGGTGGTCAGTAGTCGATATTCAGGCCGCATTTGGCATTTCGTAAAAGTTTTCCGGTTTCCGCTATCAAGAAATTTATTCAGCGATAGCGGAAACCGGATTTTTTATTGAAAGCCAAACGCGCCCCGACTACCGACCACCGATTACCGACTACAAAACCGCCGGTGGTATCTTTTCCTTCTTGCACTGCATCATTTGACGCCGCCTCCTGGCTAATCTATAATAAGACTTATAGATTAGCCAGGAGGCGAGTGCTTATGAAATACATTCATCGTCATATCGAGGAGAAAGTGAAAGAGGCCCAGTCCATGTTTAAGGCCATACTGGTCACCGGGGCGCGGCAGGTGGGGAAGTCCACTTTGCTCAAGCATGTATCGCCGGATTTGCCTTACTTGACCTTCGATGATCCTATGCTGTTGAATCAGGCGAAAATGGAGCCGGGATTATTTTTCAGAAATCATCCGTATCCCCTTATTTTGGATGAAGTGCAGTACATCCAGGAATTATTTCCTTATATCAAAATGGCTTGTGACGGGACAGAGGAGCGGGGGAGCTTTTCCTTGACCGGTTCCCAATCGTTCCAACTGATGAAGCATGTGTCTGAGTCTTTGGCCGGGCGCATTGCTATCTTTGAATTGGCCGGGCTGTCCATGCGGGAAATCACAGAGGACTCCTTTGACAGGCCTTTCATTCCTACAGAAACCTACGTCAAAGAAAGAGGCGCCTCCGCATCGCCTTATCGGGATGTATGGCATTATATTCATCGAGGGAGCTATCCGGCGTTGTATGAAAACGAAATGGACTGGCAGCTTTTTTATGCGTCCTATGTGCAGACCTATCTCAGCCGGGATGTGAATGAGCTGACGAAAATCAAGGATCACATGAAATTTATGCGCTTCCTCACGGCCATGGCGGTGCGAAGTGGCCAGCTTCTGAACTATGCGAAGGTAGCAGAGCAGGCGGATATTTCTGCAGCCACGGCGAAAGAGTGGACATCCATCCTGGAAGCTTCGGGACTCATATATATATTGCAGCCCTTTTCCAATTCCGCTTTAACGAGAGCCATCAAGACGCCGAAAGTGTATTTCCGTGATACGGGGCTTGTCTGCTTCCTCACTCGATACCAAACCGCAGAGACCGCGATGAATGGCGCTTTGGCGGGGCAGCTCTTCGAGACTTTTGTGGTATCGGAAATCCTGAAATCCTTCGCCAATGCCGGGAGAGACTATCGGATGAGCGTTACCTACTATCGCGGAAAAGATAAGACGGAAACGAAGGAATCGGAAATTGATCTGATGATCGAAGATGGCGATACGCTGTATCCTGTGGAAATCAAAATGTCCGCCAATCCGAAATTGACGATGACGAATACCTTTGATGTGATTGATAAAATCAAAGGGAAGAAACGGGGCCTGGGGGTAGTGATTTGTATGTACGACAAGCCGCTGTGGCTCAACGAAAGAACCATCGCCCTACCGGTAGAATACGTTTAATAAGGCGGTAGGGGAGCAGAACGATTGGCGGTCGGGCCGCATTTGCCATTTTATAAAAGTTTTCCGGTTTCCGTTATCGAAAAATTATTTAGCGATAGCGGAAACCGGATTTTTTTATGAAAGCCAAAAGCGTTCCGACTACTGACTACCGACTACCGACCACGAAGCTCTTTCGCTTCTTTTCGCACAAGGCTATAATGAAGGAAAGAGATTTCCTGCAAGGAGGCCGCCATGTATATTTCTCATATGACCATAAAAAATTATCGTACCTTTCGGCACGTGGAGCTGACGTTTGATCGGCACATGAATTACATCGTCGGCGATAACAACATCGGGAAGAGCAATTTCCTTTCGCTTTTGAAGTGGATGACTCATGGCTACGGGTTTCAGGAGAGCGATTTCCTGGACACCGATGCGCCCATCGAGGTGCATATGACGCTGACGGCTCTGACGGGAGAGGCGCTGCATTTGAAATTGATGCAGCGGGTGCAGGAAATATCGCCGCGGCTTTTTGACAAGGACAGCGGCGAGGTGCTTCCTTTGGAGTATATGCGCTGCCTCTATTATATTGATTTCGCTCTTTTCGAAGTGCCGAGGCATCGGCTTGAGGATCGGCCTGCGAAGCAGATGCTGGAGCTTTTGCGGACGTACCTGGCGGAGGATGGGGCGAGCGAGGAGCTGGAAAGAATCCTGGCGGCAGGTGGGATTTCTTGCGCGCTTTCGGGGAAACCGGTGGGCCAGGCGGCCATGGAGGTGTTTCAGGAAATTTTCGGCGCTGCGGGCAGGCGGCGGCACTCGGCGCTGCGGCTCATGATGGCGGTGGGCTGGCTATTTCTGGCGGACATGGCGGAGATGAAAAAGAGCAAAGCCATTTCTTTTGAAAATCGGATTGTGAGTGACGCGAAGGGGCGGCGGCTTTTGCATGTGCTTCTCAGCGTCGATGAGCCGGAGCTCCATTTGAATCCTTATTTGCAGCGGTCGGTGCTGGCATTTTGTCATAGCATTTTGAGCAATCGGGATCCCTTCTTCCTGAAGCTGGTGCAGAAACTTCTGGGCGTTGATGGACTGAGTGGGCAGCTTTTCGTGGTGACCCACTCCACTGACGCGCTAGTGAATGATTACCGGCGGATCATCCGGCTCTATTGGGATGAGAAGGCCATGGTCAAAGCGGCGTCGGGGGCGTCGTTTCATTTCGATGTGGAAATAGAGAAGCACTTGATCATGCATTTCCCGGAGGTGAAGGAGGCGCTCTATGCCCGGGCGGCGATATTGGTGGAAGGGGAGACAGAGCAGGGCTCTTTCGCCGGCTTCGCTCACACTCTGGGCGTGCCGCTGGACTATCATGGGATTTGCCTCATCAACGCGAGAGGGGAGAGCTCGATTTCTAAAATCGCGAAGCTGCTCAAACGGTTTCACATCGCCACTATTTCTTTGTATGACCGGGACGTGATGGGAGCGCACAAGAAGCAGGCCGATGTATTTTATACTGATTATATATGTTTCGAAATGGATGTGGTGAAGGCGTGCCTTTCCGCAGGGAAGAGGCAGCTCCTGGACCGCTTGGTGGCGCAGATGGATGGGAGCGGCATGATTAACGGCGGGCTTATCAAAAAGGCGACTGCCAAGCTGGGGCTCCCGAAGGGCGCTTATCCGCCGCGGAAGCTCAAGAATATCAATCCCAGGGATCGGGAGGCGATGGAGTTTTATTACTTCGCTTGGCTCTATGGAAATAAGGGCGTCATCATCGGCCGCACCCTGGCATCGCTCATGGGGGCCGGGGAAATCCCTCCCGCCTTTGCGAAGGTGATCCGGGCGGCGGAAGGTAGGCATGATTGACGCTGGAGATTTCGTAGTCGGTAGTCGGTAATCGGTGGTCGGGACGCATTTGGCTGAAGCGTCAAATGCGCCCTGACTACTGACCACTAACCACCGACTACTAAACCGATAGCGGAAAAAACCGCTTAATTTAGAAAATTTTAATTGACTCCCCTATTGAAAAAATTGGCTACTCCCCGTATTATTATAGAGATAACTATTTTTATGGTATTTTATCAAGGAGGCCGGCATGAGCACGATTTCACTACAAGGCCGTTCGGTTCTTGGGCTAGCTGATTTCACAGCCGAAGAGATAGAACGGATCCTTGACGTAGCAGCACAGATGAAAAAGATTGTGTTGTCTGAGAATAAAAAGAAGGATTTCCTTAAAGGCAAATCTATTGTGACAGTGTTTTCCGAAGCATCTACCAGAACTCGTAGTTCTTTCGAGCTTGCCGGTAAGTATTTGGGGGCCGATGTTATCAATATTACCAAGAGTGGCAGCTCGATGACGAAGGGTGAAAGCATGCGTGATACATTGCTTACCGTTTCCGCAATGGGAGTGGATGCAGTGATTATTCGTGATTCTTCTGAAGGGGCTGCTCTTTTTGCGTCCAAAGTCATGAGCCCCAAAGTGAAGGTGCCGGTGGTACTGAATGCCGGCGATGGCGCTCACGCCCATCCGTCTCAGGCGTTGCTTGAGCTCTTCACTATGAAGGAAGCGGGAAAGAAAATCAAAGGCATGAAGTATGTCATCATCGGCGACGTTCTTCATTCCCGCGTAGCAAGAAGTGATATCATCGGTTTCTCGAAGCTGGGTGCAGAAGTCCATCTGGTGGGACCGCGCACATTGGTGCCGAAGGAACTGGAAGCCATGGGCTGCATCGTCGATGACGATCTGGAAACGGCGCTGAAAGATGCAGATGCTATCAATATCCTTCGCATCCAGTTGGAAAGAGCGGCTGCTGGCTTCATCCCCACCACCCGCGAATATGCGCGCCTCTTCGGTATCAATAAGAAGAGACTGGCTCTCTGCAAGCCGGATGTGGCAGTGATTCACCCGGGCCCCATGAACCGCGGTATCGAAATCGGATATGATGTAGCCTATGACGAAGCGTCCTGGATTCAGGAGGAAGTCAGAAATGGCGTAGCGGTCCGCATGGCTTTGGAATATTTGACGCTGACGGAGGGAAAAGACATTGATGCTCTTAATTAAAAACGGAACGATCGTAAACCCTGCGAAGCAGCAGCACGAAATCGCAGATATCCTGGTAGAAGACGGGAAGATCAAGGAAATCGGAACCCATATTTCTGCAGAAGGCGCCGAAGTCTATGACGCTACGGGCCTCTATGTGACTCCGGGTCTCATCGATATGCACGTACATCTGCGCGAACCGGGCCAGGAAGCGAAGGAAGACATTCACACCGGTACCCAGGCAGCTGCTGCCGGCGGTATCACCCACGTGGCTACCATGGCGAACACGAAGCCGGTCATCGACAATGCGGCTGTCCTCCGCGACGTGCTGCACCGCATCGACGAAGCCGGCGTAGTGAAGGTAAGCGTCATCGGTGCTATTTCTAAAGACCTGGAAGGACAGAAGCTTTCGGAAATGGGTGACATGGCGGCTGACGGCGCTGTGGCTTTCTCCGACGATGGCCACTATGTGGAAAATGCAAACTTCATGCGTCGCGCTATGGAGTATGCGGACATGCTGGGCAAGATGGTGATCGACCACGCCGAAGACATGACCATGTGCGGCGGCGGTTTCATGCACGAAGGCAAGGTTTCCTATGCCATGGGCGTCACCGGACGTCCGGCGGCTGGAGAAAATATTGCGGTGTCGAGAGACCTGCTGCTCTCCGAATTGACCGGCTGCCATATCCACATCGCTCACGTATCCAGCGGCAGAGCGGTGGACCTCATCCGCGAAGCAAAGAAGAAGGGCGTGAACTGCACCACCGAAGTGACGGCGCAGCACCTCTATTTCACTGATGAATGGCTGAAACACTACGAGTCTGCTTTCAAGATGGCTCCGCCAATCCGCACCGATGACGACAGAGAAGCGCTCATCGCAGGTCTCGCTGATGGTACCATCGATGCCATCATGACCGACCACGCGCCGCACTGCAATGAAGAAAAAGACGTGCCTTTCAACTGCGCGCCCAATGGCATTGCCGGCCTGGAAACGTCTCTCGCTTCAACCTTGACGGTGCTCTACCACCAGAAAGGTTTCACACTGGATCGCATCGTGGAGCTCATGAGCGTGAACCCGGCGAAGCTCCTGGGTATTGAAGGCGGCGTCCTGGAAGTTGGCGCTCCGGCGGATATCACCGTCATGGATCTCGATAAAGAATGGACTGTCCACGGACAGGATCTCTATACCAAATCCCTCTTCACACCTTATGAAGGCCTGACGCTGAAAGGCAAAGCAGTCCTCACTGTGGTAGATGGAGAAGTTGTAATGAAAGAAGGAAAGGTGCTGAAATGAAAGGCCTCTTGATTTTGGAAAATGGTGCCCGCTTTGAAGGGGATCTCCTCGGCTCTGTGGAAGGGCTGGGGGAACTGGTCTTCAATACCGGTATGACCGGATACCAGGAATGTTTCACTGACCCGTCCTATGAAGGACAGATTCTCACTCTGACATACCCGCTCATCGGCAACTACGGCGCCAATGACCTTTTCATGCAGAATAGAAAGCCTGCCGCTGCCGGCTTCGTTCTCGACCAGATCGCCGACCATCCGAGCAACTGGGAATGCAAGGAAAAGATCACCGATTTCATCGAAAGATACCATGTGCCCTGCCTCTACAATGTAGACACCCGCGCCGTGACCCGCATGGTCCGCACCCAGGGCGTCATGAAAGCCATCATCGTCAACGCTGACCGCAGCGAAGAATTTATCAAAGAAGAACTGGCAAAGCCGCTCCATAGAGACCAGGTAGAGCGCGTCACCACCGACTATCCGTACACCTATGGAAACGGGAAATACCGCGTGTCCCTCCTGGACTGCGGCCTGAAGAAGAATATCCTTGTTTCCCTGGCTGCCAATGACTGCACGGTCCATGTGTTCCCGGCACACACTCCTGCCGAAGAACTCCTGGCAGATGATCCCGATGGCATTTTCCTCTCGCCCGGACCGGGGGACCCCCAGGACGTACCATTCGTAGTAGAAACTGTGAAGAAACTAATCGGCAAGAAACCGATTTTCGGCATTTGCCTGGGCATCCAGATGCTGGCTACTGCTTTGGGCGGCCACACCTTTAAGCTGCCATTCGGCCACAGAGGCGCCAACCATCCGGTGAAGGACCTCCGCACCGGCCGCGTATACATCACCAGCCAGAACCATGGCTATGCGATTTCTGATGAAAACCTGCCGGACTGCATCGAAGTCACCCACAGAAGTGTAAATGACGGTACCATCGAAGGCATTAAACACAAGACCCTTCCGATTCAGGCCGTCCAGTACCATCCGGAAGCTGCTCCGGGACCCAAGGATAATTTCTATCTCTTCACTGAATTTACCAAGGCCATGGAGGCGTTCAAAAAATGATTAAAACAGATGTAAAGAAAGTTCTGGTCATCGGCTCCGGCCCTATCGTCATCGGCCAGGCTGCTGAATTCGACTATGCAGGCACCCAGGCTTGTTGCTCCCTCCGCGAGGAAGGGGTAGAAGTAGTCCTGGTAAACAGCAACCCCTCCACCATCATGACCGACGTGGACATCGCTGACCGCGTCTATATCGAACCGATCACCCTTCCTTTCGTGACAGAAGTCATTAAGAAGGAACGCCCGGACGCTCTCCTGGCGACCCTTGGCGGCCAGGTGGGCCTGAACATGGCTGTACAGCTCTCCGACGCCGGCGTACTGGAAGAATACGGCGTGAAACTTCTGGGCTCCTCCCTCCATGCCATCAAGCACGCAGAAGACCGCGAACTCTTCAAAGAAGCCATGAAGGAAATCAACCAGCCTGTACCGGAATCCGAAATTTTCGAAGAGCTGGAACCGGCCATCGCGTTCGCTGACAGCATCGGCTACCCGGTCATCATCCGTCCGGCATACACCCTGGGCGGCACCGGTGGCGGCATTGCGCACGATCGCTATGAAATGGAAGAAATCGCCAACCGCGGTATCAAGCTGTCTCCGATCAACCAGATCCTGGTAGAAAGAAGCATCGCCGGATGGAAAGAAGTGGAATTCGAAGTCATGCGCGACGGCGCCGACAACTGCATCATCGTATGCTCCATGGAAAATATCGACCCTGTGGGTGTACACACCGGCGACTCCATCGTCGTGGCACCGACCCAGACTTTGACCGACGGCCAGTACCAGATGCTCCGTACCGCTTCCATTGACATCATCCGTTACCTGCAGATTGAAGGCGGCTGTAACGTACAGTACGGCCTGGACACTAAGACCAACCAGTACTATGTCATCGAAGTAAACCCTCGCGTCAGCCGTTCCTCTGCGCTGGCATCCAAAGCCACCGGCTACCCGATCGCGAAGGTAGCAGCGAAGATTGCCCTGGGCCTCCACCTGGACGAAATCACCAACGCCATCACCAAAAATACAAAGGCTTGCTTCGAACCGTCCATCGACTATGTGGTATGCAAATTCCCCAGATGGCCGTTTGAAAAATTCACACTGGCAGACCGCGAAATCGGTACCCAGATGAAAGCCACCGGCGAAGTCATGGCTCTCGACCGCACACTGGAAGGCTCCCTCCTCAAAGCCCTCCGCTCTCTGGAAGTGGGCGAAGGCTACCTGCACCTGAAGAAACTGGACGGCCAGTCCCTCTATGATATCCGTTGCCTCCTCTCCCGCATCGATAACGAAAGAATTTTCGTAGTCGCAGAAGCGCTGCGTCGCGGCATCGAACCGGAAGATATCAACCGCATCACCAAGATTGACCTCTTCTTCATCTACAAAATCCAGAACATCGTTTTCATGGAACGCCGTCTCATGAAGGAAGGTCTCACCGAAGAAACGCTGAAAGCAGCAAAACGCATCCAGATGCCAGATGAAGCCATCGCGCATTTCACTGAAAAAACACCGAAAGAAGTGGAAAACTTCAAGAAGAAACTGAATTTCCACCCGGATTTCAAAATGGTAGATACCTGCGCCGCTGAATTTGAAGCCCACACACCGTATTACTACTCCACCTATGGCGCAGAAGACGAAGTGAAGCCACAGGGCAAAGGCTCTGTCGTAGTCTTCGGCTCCGGCCCGATCCGCATCGGCCAAGGTATCGAATTCGACTACTGCTCTGTTCACGCTTCCTGGGCACTCCGCAAAGCCGGCAAGAAATCCATCGTCATCAACAACAACCCGGAAACCGTTTCCACCGACTTCGACACCTCTGATTCCCTGTATTTCGAACCGCTCACCGAGCAGGACGTACTGGAAATCATCGATAAAGAAAAGCCGGAAGGCGTCATCTGCCAGTTCGGCGGCCAGACTGCTATCAACCTGGCGACCCCCATGGCGAAGAGAGGCATCCGCATTATCGGCTCCTCCAATGAATCCATCGACATGGCAGAAGACAGAGAACGCTTCGACACCCTCATGGGCCAGCTGGGCATCGCCCGTCCGAAAGGCTGCCTGGTAGAAAGCGTAGAAGAAGCCATGGCGAAGACTGCCGAGCTGGAATACCCGCTCATCGTCCGCCCCAGCTACGTTCTCGGCGGCCGCGCGATGCAGATCGTCTACGACCAGGCAGAACTGCGCCAGTACCTGAAAGAAGCGGTAGTGGCATCCCACGAACACCCGGTCCTCATCGATCAGTACATGGTCGGCCGCGAAGTGGAAGTCGATGCGATTTCTGATGGCAACGACGTCTGCATCCCGGGCATCATGGAGCAGATCGAACGCTCCGGCGTACACTCCGGCGACTCCATCGCTGTATACCCGCCGCAGCATCTCTCTCAGGAAATCATCGACACCTTGACCGACTACACCCGCGAAATCGCTCGCGCTATGAATGTCAAGGGTCTGGTGAATATCCAGTTCATCGTGGTGAAAGATAAAGTCTATGTCATCGAAGTGAACCCGAGAGCCTCCCGTACCGTTCCTTTCATGAGCAAGATCACCGGCATCAACATGGTAGAGTATGCGACCCGCGTGGCACTGGGCGAATCCCTGAAAGACACCGGTCTGCCTCTGGGCCTGGTACCGGACAAAGGCTATGTAGCCATCAAAGCACCGGTCTTCTCCTTCTCCAAACTGGGCCTCGTAGAAATCAAACTGGGACCGGAAATGAAATCCACCGGCGAAGTCATGGGCATTGGCCATACCTACCAGGAAGCGCTCTACAAAGCTGTGGTAGCTGCGCACCTCATGGTACCTGCCGGCGGCAATGTACTCATCACCGTCAGCGACAGAGATAAACCGGAAGCCGCAGAGCTGGCGAAAGGTTTCGTGAAACTGGGCTACCACCTGATTTCTACCTCCGGCACCGGCGCTTTCTTCGAAAGCCAGGGCATCCCGGTAGACGTAATCAAGAAGATCCACGAAAAAGGCGAAAACTGCGAGAAATATCTGAAGTCCGGCCGCGTGGATATGCTGGTGAATACCATTTCCTATGGCAGCCAGATCGAGCAGGAAGGCTACGATCTGCGCCGTATCGCCGTGGAACTGGCCATCCCCTGCATCACCTCTCTCGACACCGCGAAAGAAGTGCTCCGCGTCATGGCAGAAACCGATGCGGAACATCATGTAGAAGCCATTCAGGACTATGTGAAGGAGAAATAACATGGCAGGATTTGTAGAAAAAGGGATCATCCTGTCCCATGAGCTGGTGGGCCCGCAAATCTGGCGGATGCGCATCGAGCTGCCCCTCATCGCGCAGCATGCCCAGCCCGGCCAGTTCATCCATGTGAAAGTGAATGACTCCAGCCTCATTCTGCGCCGCCCGATTTCCATCGCCGGCGCCGATGCAGGCAAGGGCATCGTGGAAATCATTTACCGCGTAGTGGGGAAGGGCACCGAAGTCATGTCCCGTCTGAAAGAACGGGACGTGGTGGACTGCCTCGGCCCCCTGGGCACCGCCTTTGATATGGACAAGGACCACATCGTCGGTATCGGCGGCGGCGTGGGCATCGCGCCCATCCTTTTCATGGCGCGCCGTTCCAAGCCCGGCCAGATGACCGTAGTCATTGGCGGTAGAAATAAGGAGGAAGTGTTCTGGAAAGATTTCTTCCCGACAAAAGTGAAAGAGCTCATCGTCACCACCGACGATGGCTCCTATGGCATCAAAGGCTTCTCGGTCTCCGTACTCCCGGAACTTTTCAGGAATGGAAATGTGGATGAAGCCTGCGTCTGCGGACCGGGCATCATGATGCGCGTCACTGCCCAGATGGCGAAGGAAGCCGGCGTGGCTTGCCAGGTCTCCATGGAACGCCGCATGGGCTGCGGTATCGGTACCTGCCTCGGCTGCGTGTGCGACCGCGCTGACGGAAAAGGCCACTACAAAGTCTGCGTAGATGGCCCCGTATTCCAGGCAGAGGAGGTTGTATTATGACAAATCTCTCCGTAAATTTCCTGGGCATCGACATGAAGAGCCCCATCATCGGGGCCTCCGGTACCGTGGGATTTGGCCTGGAACTCGCCGAATTCATTGACATGAAAGAAATCGGCGCCATCTCCGGCAAAGGTCTCGCGCCGACGCCGTGGATGGGAAATAATGGAAATCGCATCGCTGAAACCACTTCGGGCATGCTGAATTGCATCGGCCTGGAGAATCCCGGTGCGCCCTATTTCCTGGAACACTACCTGCCGCAGGTGAAAGAGCTGGGCTGTCCCTACATCGCCAACATGGTAGGGAAGTCCGTAGAGGAATACGCCGAATGTGCGAAGCTCCTCTCGGTCCCCGGCATCAGCGCCCTGGAAGTGAATATTTCCTGCCCCAACGTCAAAGTGGGCGGCGTGGCTTTCGGCACCGATCCCAAAGCCGCCGCTGCTGTGACTCGCGCTGTGAAGGACAGCACCGACCTTCCGGTCATCATTAAACTGTCCCCGAACGTGACCGACGTGGTCTCCATCGCGAAAGCCGTAGAAGACGCAGGGGCTGATGGGATTTCCCTCATCAATACCCTCCTGGGCATCGCCATCGACACCCGCACCCGCACGCCGATCCTCGGCAACGTCACCGGCGGCCTTTCCGGCCCGGCCATCAAACCCGTGGCGCTCCGCATGGTATGGCAGGTGGCGAAAGCCGTGAAGATTCCCGTCTGCGGCCTCGGCGGCGTCATGACCGGCACCGACGTGGTGGAATTCATGATGGCCGGCGCACAGACCGTGCAGGTAGGTACCGCCAACCTCGCCGACCCCACCGCCATGGCAAGAATCACCAAGGAACTCAGAGCCTGGTGCGAAGCCAATGGCGTGGACGACGTGAATGAAATCGTCGGGACGCTGAAGGCGTAAGAAATTTCGTAGTCGGTAGTCGGTACTCGGTAGTCGGGGCGCGCTTGCCCGCTGCCTCACTGCCGTGTGACCGAAAGCCGTATAACCGTGAACCGTGTGACCGGTAAGCTTGCACGTTTACCATAACGCGAAATGGCATGCTAACTGCATGAAAACAGTTGGCATGCCATTTTTGATTGCAACGAGCTGAGCGGAAAATGGCAAACGGTGCCATGGTGGGGAAGCAGGCAAACGCGTCTCGACCACCGACCACCGACCACCGACTACCGACTACGAAACCGCCAGCTCCCACTTTCGCCGCCATTTCCCTCTGCCTCCAACCACTGACTACTGATTACTAAACCGATAGCGTAAAACGCCACAATCAAGTCTATCGAAAAAACTTATAAAAAGAGTCTTGACAAGCATGACAAATGGAAGTAGAATATACACAATTCAGACAACCAAAGAACCCATGATAAGCTATGAACGAGACAAAAGGTATATTGCGGACCTCAAGAGAGCCGGTGTATGGTGCGAACCGGTGGAAAACAGTATGCGAAATATCCCTCGAGAGCTCTTGCTGTGAAGTGAGTAATAGCAAGCGTTTCATTCACGTTACGGATAAGGAACTACTGAGTACAATATAGGGTGGTACCGCGAACATTCGCCCCTGTCTTCTTTGGAAGATAGGCTTTTTTATTACCCTTATTTCAGTATAAGTGAAAAACGGAGTGGTACCGCGTGATGCGCCTCCGCCGGCAAGTAGAAGCTGCCGGCGGGGGCTTTTGTTTTATCTAGACTCTGGGGTTTGGTGGGAAAATTATTTCAAAGGTATGAAAGAGGTAGAAGAACATGCAGAAAAAATGGTTCAAAGGTATGGCAGCAGTTATGGCAGCAGCAGCAGTAGCAGGTGCATTCGCAGGCTGCGGCGGCGGAGACAAGAAAGCAGCTTCTGGGGCTGCTGAAGGAAACACTGTAAAGCTCGGTTTCATCACCGCTTACACCGGCCCTGGCGCAGCTTACGGCGTAGCTATGAAGGAAGGCACCGAACTGGCTGTAGAAGAAATCAACAAAAATCCGAACACCAAAGTGAAGATTGACCTCAAAGTATACGACACCAAACTCGTAAAGAACGAAGCCATCAACGCTATGAAGAAGTGCATTGAACAGGACAAAGTTCTCGCTATCGAAGGCCCGATGACCACCGGCGAAGCTATGGCAGCTGACCCGATTGCTCAGCAGTCCAAGGTGGCTGTATTCGGCACCGGCACCACCGGCCCGAAAGTGACCGAAATCGGCGACTATGTATTCCGTAACGCTATCCCGGGCAAAATGAACATTCCTCAGGTAGTAGAAAAAGCACAGAAACAGCTGGGCTTCAAGAAAGTCGCTATCCTGTACTCCAACAACAATGACCAGATGGTCGGCGAGCACCAGTTCTACCTGGACGCTTGCAAGAAGCTGGGCCTCGAAGTCGTAGCTGACGAAACCTTCGCTGATAAGGATACCGATTTCTCCGCACAGCTCACCAAGATCCAGGCAGCAAACCCGGATGTCATCGCTGTAGCAGGCCTCTATCAGGAAGGCGCTCTCATCGTGAAGAAAGCGCGCGAAATGGGCATGAACCAGTACATCCTCGCAGGCAACGGCTTCAACAGCCCGGAATACATCAAACAGGCTGGCGCAGCTGCTGACGGCACCCTGGTAGCTACTCCGTGGAACCCGGAAAGAAAGACCGAAAAGGCGCAGAACTTCCGCAAAGCCTATGTAGCTAAATACGGCCATGAACCGGATCAGTTCGCAGCACAGGCATACGACGCTATGTACGTACTCCACCAGGCTGTAGAAGAATCCGGCACCACCACCGACCGCAAGAAGTTCCGCGACACCCTGGCTAACATCAAAAACTTCGAAGGTGCTACCGGCAAATTCGAATTCGATGAAAACCGCGATCCGAAGATGGATCTCGCTGTCCTGCAGGTTAAGGGCGGCAAGTGGGTTCCGCTGGGAGAATAATTTCTCCGGAATTTTATAAGTCCGTGAAATAAAAAGGGTCAGCAGCAAGGCGTTCGTTTTTCTGTTTTTTGAAACCTACATGCCTTGGGGCTGACCTATTTTTATATTCTTCTTACGCAAATCGTATGCATTATTTTTTTAGGAGGGCAATTTATGAGTGGTTCTAGTGGTACTTCGACGGGAAGAAGTACATTCTCCGGAAAAATGGGATATGTGCTGGCGGTAGCCGGCAGTGCGGTGGGTCTGGGAAATATCTGGCGCTTTCCCTACCTGGCCGCTGAGTATGGCGGCGGGATATTTCTGCTAACTTATCTCCTTCTTGCCATCACCTTTGGTTATACCATGATCGTTTCTGAAACCGCATTGGGACGCGGCACCAGAAAGAGTCCGGTGGGCGCGTTCCATCACTTCGGCAAAGGCGGATTCTTCACCGCCGGCGGCTGGATCAATGCGGTGATCCCCATGTTGATTCTGCCATACTATAGCGTCATCGGCGGCTGGGTTACCCGTTACCTCTTCGAATACCTGGCGGGCGACACGAAAGAAGCGGCGCGAGATGGATTCTTCGGCGCCTTCGTGTCCAATGGTATGGAAGCGGAATTCTGGTTCATCGTTTTCACCGTTGGCGTGCTGGCTGTCATCCTGGCAGGCGTGAAGAATGGGGTAGAGCGGGTCTCCAAATTCATGATGCCGGTGCTGGTGCTTCTGGCCATTGTCGTGGCGGCGTACTCCGTTTCCCTCCCTGGCGCTATGGCTGGTGTCACCTATTTCCTGGTGCCCAACATGGATAACTTCTCCTGGATGACTGTGGTGTCCGCTATGGGGCAGATGTTCTACTCCCTGTCGGTAGCCATGGGCATCCTCTACACCTATGGCTCTTACATGAAAAAGGAATTTGATCTGGAAACTTCTACCTTCCAGGTCATCGCTTTTGACTCCGGCATCTCTGTGCTGGCGAGCCTCATGATCATTCCGGCGGTCTTTGCGTTCTCCGGCGGCGATCCGTCCATGCTGAACGCCGGCCCGTCTCTGATGTTCATCACCATTCCGAAAGTGTTTGAAAGTATGGGCCTCGGCACCGTGGTAGGCGTGGTCTTCTTCACACTCGTTCTCTTTGCGGCGCTCACCTCTGCGATTTCTCTGGCGGAAACCAGCGTTTCCACTTTCCAGGATGAATGTGGCTGGAGCCGTAAGTTCTCCACCTTTGTGGTGCTGCTTCTGATGATTGTCCTGGGCTCTCTGTCCTCTCTGGGGTTTGGTCCGCTGGCGTCCATCACTTTCTTCGGTATGGATATCCTGTCCTTCTTCGACTTCCTCACCAACTCTATTATGATGCCGATTTCCGCTTTCGCTACCTGCGTGCTCATCGTGGTCACTGTAGGCGTGAAGTGGATCGAGAAGGAAGTGAAAGAGTCCTCGCAGTTCCGTTACGAAAAAGTTTACGGCCTCTTCGTCCGCTTCCTGGCGCCGATCTGCCTGGCAGTCATCTTCATTTCCTCTCTGGCTAATGTGCTGGGCTTCATTCATATGTAAGAAATTCCGGAAACCTATTAACAAATCTTCGATGGGGTGCTATAATAGTCTCATACATGGGGCTATAGCTCAGTTGGTTAGAGCGCTTCGCTCACATCGAAGAGGTCTCCGGTTCGAATCCAGATAGTCCCACCACAGCAAGACGCCTGCGCATGGAAGTGCGCGGGCGTTTTTATTTGCTTTTTCTTTGGCTATCCTGTATAATAAAATCCATCACATGGGGTTATAGCTCAGCTGGTTAGAGCGCTTCGTTGACATCGAAGAGGTCTTTGGTTCGAATCCAAATAGTCCCACCAAACCGAAACGTCCTCTTGCAGGGCGTTTTTATTTTATTCACGGTAAGGCATGATTCAATTTTTTGTAATCCTTTTGGTCCTTTTTCGTATAAAGGATAGAAAGGAAACCCGATAGGTGACTAAAGGGTTGTAGAGATTTAAGGAGGTATGATTATGATTGCAAATATGAAAGCGGCTATGTCCAGACCGGGCGCCAGAGAAGAAGTGGAACGCCTGACCGCTGCGATGGAAGCGGATCCGGAAACCAGTGTGTTGATGAATGCGATCCACAGCCTGGAGGATGCCTACGCATTCGTAAAGCGGTATGCGGAGATTAGTTTCGAATCTTTCAAAGAAGTGTTCACTGACGCCGTCAATTATTTCAAAGAAGATAAGGCAGTCCTGCAGGATGAAGTGCTGGACAATGTGGTGGGCGGATTCAGCTGGAGCAGCCTGTGGAATAATAAGATTGTGAAGTATGCGGTGGCTGTCACTGTTGTGGCGGCTTCCATGGCAGCCGGCTTTGTGGTAGGGGCCGCAGCGGGCGCGATAGTAGGTCCTACGGGGAGCGTTGTCGGCGGGATCACCGGCTTTGTCAGCGGATGCACCCTGGGACTCTACCTGGCAGAAGAATATATTTTGAAATAAATAGGTGAAAGGAAGGAAATCCAATGATTTTAGATATGAAAGTTCTCATGGAAACCCCGGGCGCAAGAGAGGATTTGTCTCGCATCACCGCTGCCATGGAGGCAGACCCGAAGGCCAGTGCTTTGCTCGACGCCATGCATAGCATCGAGGATGCCTATGCCTTTGTGAAGCAATATGTGAATGTGAAATTTGAAGCGTTCAAAGAATTGTTCACCGATGCGGTCAATTATTTCAAGGAAGACAAGATAGCGCTGCAGGATGAAGTGCTGGACGGCGTAGTGGGTGGCTTCAGCTGGAGCAGCTTTTGGGAAAATAAAATCGTAAAGTATGCAGCGGCCGCTGTGACGGTTTGCGGCCTGGCGGTCATTGGGCTGAAGGCCGGCTCCGTGGCCGGTGCGGTAGTTGGTGGTCCCGTGGGCCTTTGGGTAGGCGCAGCTGTCGGATTCGTTGCCGGTGTCGCTGCCGGTGTCGTTGTCTCCAATGAATACATTTTCAACTAACTAGAGATAGATACAAAGGAGTTGTCACAGAAGTGGCAGCTCTTTTTATTTTATAAATCGTCGATACGCCCTCTTTTTATTTATTTGGCATGTGTTATAATCGTAGCAAGAAATAAAAGATAGAAAGCTCGCCTGGCTGGAGACAGCGGCGGGTTTTATTGTTTTCCGGGAGGCGGTGAGGCCATGAGAATCGTGGCGATCTGTTTAGTGCTTATAGCCGGCATCATGTGGGCGGGCTGCGGACTGGCGGCGCAGGATTTTTTTCAGAAAAGTTCTCTTGATGCCATGGATCTGACAGTGTTCCGTATGTTTTGCGCCGGCGGCATCATGCTGGGCTTTACGCTGGCGAAACGGAAACTGGGCGAGGGATTGCGGGCGCTGGAGAGGCGGCCGAAACTTTGGTTGGAGTTGACGTTTTACGGCGTTGTCGGGCTCATGCTGATGCACTACACCTATTTCGCGTCCATCGCCGCAGGAAACGCAGCGGCGGCGACGGTAATCCAGTACACTTGCCCTGCTATGGTGATTCTGTGGGTTTCCTTTGCTCATCGGAAAATGCCATCGGTGGGGGAAATCGCATCGGTACTCTTTGCGGTGGTGGGGGTCTTCCTCCTGGTCACCGGCGGAGACTTGTCGCGGCTGTCGGTGCCCTTTGATTGCGTGTACTTAGGGCTGGCGTCGGCGGTATTCTTTGCGGTGTGCTGCATTTTCCCCAAGCATCTCATCGGGGAAATCGATAATTCTCTTCTTCTTTCCATCGGCATGTTCACCGGCGCTATCGCTGCCTTTGTGCTTGACCCCTTGGGGGACTTCTCCGGATTTTTCAAAGAGGAAGTGCTCTTCGATGTGGTGTGGATCGTGGTGTGCGGCACGGCGGTGGCTTTCACCTGCTACAACGCCGGGCTTCGCTATATGAGCGAGTCCCAGGCTTCCGTGACGGCGACGGTAGAGCCGGCGGTATCGGTGGTGGCGTCCTATTTCTTCTTCGATACCCATTTTGGATACTGGCAGGGGCTGGGAATTTTGCTGGTGCTTTTGGCGATTGCCGCACCGGGACTTTTGAGTGAAAGGAAATCAGTGAAACCATGAGTGGTTCTTCTAATGTGTCAGCGATTTTGATGGTGGTGTGCGCGGGGATCATGTGGGCCGGCAGCGGCATCGGCGCCCAGAATTTCTTCGAGCATTGTTCCATGAATGCCATGCAGCTTACGGCGTTCCGCATGATGGCGGCGGGATTCATTCTGATCGGTGTCACGCTGTGGCAGGGACAGATGAAGCCGAGCCTGGAAATTCTCAAAAAGAAACCGAAGCTTTGGATCGACGTGGCGATCTATGCGGTGTTCGGTCTCATGCTGATGCACTACACCTATTTTGAGGCCATTGCTTACGGAAATGCGGCAACGGCCACGGTGATTCTCTACAGCTGCCCGGCCATGGTGATTTGCTACAATGCCATTCGCCACAGAAAATTGCCGTCTATGGGGGAAATCCTGACGGTGATCCTCGCTACCGGTGGCACATTCCTTCTGGTCACCGGCGGCGACCCGTCGAAGCTTAGCGTCTCCTTCATCTGCGTGGCGCTGTCTTTGTTCAATGGCGTGGTGTATTCTTTTGCTTCCATTTACCCCAAGCACATTTTCCTGCAGCTCAATAAGACCTTCGTCCTGGCGGTGAGCATGATCATCGGCGCCTTCGCCTGCTGGATTTTTGAACCTCACATGGATTGGCTCGCTTTCTTTGACCCGGAAATCTTCTGGGGCGTGGCGTGGATTGTCCTCTTCGGCACCGTCACCGCCTTCCTGCTCTATAACATCGGTCTCATGTACCTTTCGCCCCAGCAGGCCCTCATCACCGCCGCCAGCGAACCGGCGGCCTCGGTCATTCTCTCCTGCTTCATCTTCGACATGAGTTTCGTGGGACTCCAGGTGGTGGGTATCGCCATGGTAATTCTAGCCATCATGACCCCGGCGGTGGACTTTAAGAAAGTGTTGGGGAAATAGGCTGGCGCTGCTGCCGCCAGTGCGAACATGTCGGTGTAGCTTCTAGCCGCTGGCTGCTAGCTGCTAGCCGGCTAGTGCTACAGACTCACCGCTCAGCGCTAGGCGAGCATAGCTTCGCAATTAGCGGAAGTGAAAATTGCTTTGCTGACCGCTTATTGCGGGACGCACTTTGCTTTTCGGTGAGATGTGCTTCTAGCCGGCTAGAAGCTAGCAGCCAGCAGCTAGGAGCTTCAGCGACATGTATGCACCTGCGGCAGCAGCAATAGCCGTCCCTTATCCCTTATCCCCTATCCCTTATCCCTTATCTCTGATTTCCTTGCATATTTTTATAAATATTTCCTTTATTGCCTATTTCCTTTGCACCCTATATAATGGGACAAATGGGTCTGTTTCAATGGTCTTCCAAGGAGGCGTTTTATGAATCGTCAATGGATGAAAAAAGGTGCTGCTCTTCTGGCTTTGGCAGCGTTAGGGCTGACTGCCGGTTGCGGTGGAAGTCCGGCAAAGAGTGAGGCGGCAAAGTCGGAGGCGCCGAAGGCTTCTTCCGAGAAGGTGTTGAAGGTGGCTTGCATCGCGACCTATCCGCCATTCGTGTACAAAGATAAAGATGAAAAAATCATCGGCTTCGACGTGGATATCACCAATGCGGTGGCTAAGGAAATCGGAGCGAAGACCGAGTATACATCGATGCCTTTCGACCAGCTGGTGCCGGCTTTGGTAGACAATAAAGCAGACATCGCTGTAGCGGCTTGCGACATGACCCAGGACCGTGCGGAAAAAGTAAATTTCAGTAACATTTACTACAACAAAGAAAGCGTCTCCATCCTGGCGAGAAAAGATGACAACACCATCAAAGGCCCGGAAGATTTGAAAGATAAAGTGGTGGCCGTGGAGAAGGGCACTATGTACGTAAACGCCGCAGCCCAGTGCGGCGCGAAGGTGAAGGAATACGACTACCACGACCAGCTCCTGAAGGCAGTGGCAGCCAACGAAGCTGACGCACTGATCCTCGATAAGCCGGTGGCACAGTTCTACCTGGCTCACGAAGCGAAAGACACCCTGCGCCAGGCCGGCATCCTTTCCGGCAGCGGCGGATTCGTCATGCTCCTCAATAAAAAGGACCCGGACCTGCAGAAACAGGTGAACGACGCCCTGACCAAGCTCATGAGCAATGGTGAATATGATAAGATCTACGACAAGTGGTTTGCTGAAAGCAATTTCGGGAATACACCGGATGTGAAGAAATAAGAAAAAAGAAATCCCTGCGGAGTCATCTGCGGGGATTTCTTTTTGTGCAAAAGGGATAAGGGATAAGGGATAAGGGATAAGGGATAAGGCGCGTTTGACTGCTTAGCCAAATGCGCCAAGCCCTCTTTTCTGAAGAGGGTGTCCGTAGGGCGGGTGATGCTTGCGAAAAAGGGTCAAAGTTCAAGGGGCACGTTGTAGTGCGGCGCCACCCCTTGCCCCCTAAACATGGAACCTTGCATCTTTTTGGAAAAACGTCAGCATCGCTATGTATGCACAGCGAAAAGCACGCCTTATCCCCTATCCCCTATCCCTTATCCCCAGGCTCCTATAACTCCCGCTTATAGCATAATATATAATATTTCATTGTAATATAGAAGAAAATCGAATATAATGGAAGAAGCATTTAATTGTATACGTCGCAAGGCGTATGCGGGTTACAATATAGTATGAGGTGAACCAAATGAGTGAATTACTTCGCGTGGAGAATCTCCACGTATCCGTAGGCGGGAAAGAGCTCCTTCACGGCATTAACCTCACCGTGAATCAGGGAGAAGTCCATGTGATCATGGGTGTAAACGGGGCAGGCAAGTCGACGCTGCTTCATGCCATCATGGGAAACCCGGTCTATGAAATTACTGAGGGACACATATATTTCGAAGGAGAGGATATCACCACTCTTTCGGTAGATAAGAGAGCGAAGCTGGGGATTTTCCTTTCCTTCCAGAATCCGATTTCCGTAGCCGGCATCACCACGGAGAATTTCATCCGCACGGCGAAAGCCACGATTTCCGGCAAGCAGCAGCGCCTGTTTCCTTTCAAGCGGCTCATGAAGTCCCGCATGGAGGATCTGGCCATGAATCCGTCTTATGCAGAGCGCTATCTCAATGATGGTTTCTCCGGCGGCGAACGCAAGAAGAGCGAGATCCTGCAGATGCGCATCCTGGATCCGAAGCTGGCGATGCTGGACGAGACCGACTCGGGTCTTGACGTGGACGCGGTCCGCATCGTATCCCAGAATATTTCCGACTATCACAACGAAGGAAATGGGATCCTCATCATCACACATCTGAATCAGATTTTGAAATTTATCACCCCGGAATTTGTGCATGTCTTGATCGATGGCCACATCGTGAAGGAAGGCGGTCCGGAGCTGGTGGATGAGATCGAGGCCAATGGCTTTGATGCATACCGCAGCGAGGTGTGACCATGGCTGAGGAAAAAGTAAAAAGCCAGGTGGAGGATATCAACCGTAGCGTCTATGATATTAAGGACGAGGTGGAATTCTCTTACAAGGCAGAAACCGGTCTCACGGAGGAAATCATCCGTGAGATTTCCGCTAAAAAAGAGGAGCCGGAGTGGATGCTGGAGAAGCGTCTCAAGGCTCTTGCTATCTATAATTCCCTGGACTTCCCGCCATGGGGCCCGGATATTTCTGAGCTGGACATGACCCATATCGACACCTATGTGCGGCCGAAGACGGACATGAAGGCCAGCTGGGAGGATTTGCCGGAAAATATCCGCGATACCTTTGACCGCCTGGGGATTCCCGAAGCGGAGAAGAAATCCCTCGCCGGCGTGGGCGCTCAGTACGATTCCGAAGTGGTGTACCACAATGTGCAGAAGGAATTGGAAGAGCAGGGCGTCATTTATGTGGATTTCGAGACGGCAGTGAAAGAGTATCCCGAGCTCATTAAACCGTACTTCGGTAAACTCATCACGCCGAATTACCATAAATTTGCAGCGCTCCATTACGCTGTGTGGTCCGGCGGATCTTTCGTCTATGTGCCTAAGGGCGTGAAGGTGCGGATGCCGCTGCAGAGCTATTTCCGCCTGAACGCGCCGGGAGCGGGGCAGTTCGAGCACACTCTCATCATTGTGGAAGAAGGGGCTGACTGCCACTTCATCGAAGGCTGCTCGGCGCCGCGATACAATGTGGCGAACCTCCACGCCGGGGCGGTGGAGCTTTTCGTAAAGAAAGGCGCGACTCTCCGCTACTCGACTATCGAGAACTGGTCGAAAAATATGTACAACCTGAATACCAAGAAGTCTCTCATCGAGGAAGATGGCCACATGATCTGGGTTTCCGGCTCTTTCGGCTCCCATACCTCCTGCCTCTATCCCGATACGGTGCTGAAAGGCGACCGCTCCACCTGCGAATTTACCGGCATCACCTTTGCCGGCAAGGGGCAGTACCTGGACACCGGCTCCAAAGTGGAGTGTCTTGGCAAAAATACATCGATGACCATCAATTCCAAGTCCATTTCCAAAGCCGGCGGCACGGCGATTTATCGCGGTGTGGTCTACATCGGACCTCACGCTACCGGCGCGAAGGGCTCCATCAGCTGCGAATCCCTGATGCTGGACAATGAGTCCCGCTCCGACACGATTCCGGATATCATCATCGAAAATGACGATATCGATTTGGGGCATGAAGCGAAGATCGGCCGCATCCCGGATGAGGATATTTACTACCTCATGAGCCGTGGCCTTTCGGAAGAAGACGCGAAGGCCATGCTGGTTCGCGGCTTTGCGGAACCGATTTCCAAAGCGCTTCCGCTGGAGTACGCCGTGGAAATGAACCGTCTCATCGATTTGGAATTTGAAGGCGCGATCGGATAAGGAGGGCATTATGGAAGAAATCAGAGTCAACCGTCTGCCGCTTCTTACCTACCGGTATCTGCATACCAATGATACGCCGGTGCTTTTTGAAGCGCCTAAGGAAATCGGGGACATCACTTTCTCCGACACGACCTATGTGAAAGAGGGGGGCGAGCTTCCGGCAAACTTTGACGGCGCATCGAAGGAAACCGTAGAAGCGGCGAAAGCAGGAAAGCATTACGAAATCCGCATCCCTGAAGGCGAAGCGGTGAAGCTTGCCATCACCCTGACGGCAAGCCAGGCACAGCCGGATATGGCGGCGCAGTTTGTATTTGAAATAGAAAAAGACGCGTCCCTCACGCTGGTGTGGAAGATTGCAGGGGAAACGGAGCAGGGCACCTGCCTCCTGGCGGCGTATTACAATCTTCAAGCGGGCGCGAATCTCAAAGTGTCCCGACTGGAAAGCGGCCTTTCCGGCGCTATCATCTATGACCAGCGGCACGTGGAATTGGCAGAAGGCGCGAAGGCAGACTTCGCCGCTGCTGAATTGGGCGGCGAGAAAGTCATCGTCCACAGTTATGGACGTCTTGCGGGGCGCGAATCCTCTATGAAGGAACGCGCCATTTATGCAGCCCAGGGGAAACAGCACCTGGACCTTTTCTATCACATCGACCATGTGGGAGAGAAGACCAACGCAGAGATTGACGTGAAAGGGGCACTGTCCGACGAATCGAAAAAGATTTTCCGTGGCACTTTGGACTTCAAGCGGGGTTGCAAAGGTTCCGTGGGTGACGAAGGCGACTACGCCATCCAGCTGGACCCGAAGACAAAGAATATTTCCCTGCCCCTCCTTCTTTGCACCGAAGACGACGTGCAGGGCAACCACGCCTCCAGCGCCGGCCAGCTCGATGGAAATACGATTTATTTCCTCATGAGCCGCGGCTTCTCCTTGGAAGAAGCAAGGCGCATCGTGGTAGAGGCCCTCATCCGTCCCATCATCGATGATATGGACGAAAGCGTCAGAGAAGAAGTGCTTGAGGCTGTTAGAAGAAAGCTGGACAAGTAGGGTGTGTGCGGCATCCGCTGGTGCGTACATGGTGGTGTAGCTTCTAGCTGCTGGCTGCTAGCTGCTAGCCGGCTGGAGGCACATCTCACCGATATGTAAAGTGCGTCCCGCAATTTTTGTTTTCTTCCCCCCTTCCTCTGGAAGGGCGGGGGTTAGCTTCTTACTAGCATTTAGCAAAACATCTGCTGCTTTCGCTAAACTCGGCACGCACTAGGGAAACACTGATTAAATCGCCATCTGAATTTCTGACCGCCCAATGGTGCAAGACGAGGAGGAATTTCCCGCGCATACCGAAGTATGAAAGG
>CAVHZP010000008.1:0-10732 GCA_963640485.1 bacterium
GTCTCCGACTCGGCTTTCTTGGCGCGGGTCATGAGGAGTTCCAGTGCCTCCAGAGCGGAGTGGTCGCCTTCGATGAGGTGGCACACTTCTTCGGTGATGGGCATGTCGATGTGTTCGCGCTTAGCGATGTCGTGGACGAGGAGCGCGGTGCGGATGCCTTCTACGATCATGTTGGTGCCTTCGGTGATTTCCTTGGCAGTCTTGCCTTCGGCCATCATCATGCCGGCGGTGTGGTTGCGGCTGTGGACGCTGGTGCAGGTGCAGACCAGGTCGCCCATGCCGGAGAGGCCGAAGAAGGTGGTCATCTCAGCGCCGAAGTGGACGCCGAAGCGGGTCATTTCTACGAGGCCGCGGGTCATGAGAGCGGCGCGGCAGTTGTCACCGAGGCCAATGCCGTCGAGAACGCCGCAAGCGAGAGCCATGATATTTTTCAGAGCGCCGCCAAATTCTACACCTTTGATGTCTTCGCTGCGGTAGACACGGAAGATGGGGCTCATGAAGATGTCCTGCACGATTTCTACGGCCTCAGGCACTTCGGAGGCGGCGACGGTGGCGCAGGGCAGGCCGCGGCCTACTTCTTCGGCGTGGTTCGGGCCGGAGAGAATGACGATGCGGTCAGTAATGGCGCTGACTTTGGCTTTGATGACTTCGGAGAGCCGGTGGCCGGCATTGTCAGCGAGGCCTTTGGAGGCGCAGACGACGACGGCATCTTTGGTGAGCCATGGGGTGATTTTCTCTGCCATGGATTCGATGGCCATGGAGGGTGTGCAGAGGATGACGCAGCCGGCGCCTTCTACTGCTTTTTCCAGGTCACTGGTAATTTTCACGTGGTGGGGAATGCGGCATCCCGGCAGGTAGCCGGCATTTTCCCTGGTTTTGATCATGGCCGCTGCGGTTTCCGGATTGCGGCAGTACATGATCAGGTCGTCGTGCCGGGCAGCGAGGGAGATCATCATAGCTGTCCCCCAGCCGCCGGCACCTATCATGGCTATTTTCATAGTCATTTCCTCTTTTCCCTGGAAATCGGCTTTTCTTCTCCCCGTAAAAGCCGTTTGATATTGTCTTTGTGTTTTGCGATGACGATGAAGGCGGCCAGCGAAGCGAAGGCTACGTATTCCAAAGGTTTCCCTACGATAAACATCACCAGCGGCACGAAGGGGGCCGAGAGGATGGAGCCTAAGGAAACGATGTGCTTCCACTTGAAAATGGCGAGCCATACGAGAAAGGCAGTAATCACCGCGGGTGCACAGATGTAGGCGAAGGCACCGACGCCGCAAGCCACACCCTTGCCGCTCCTGAATTTGAGGTACACGGACCAGTTGTTGCCGATAAGGGCAAAGAGGGCACAGAGAAGGATGGTATCGGGGTCCGGCGCGCCAAGGTGCACGGCGGAAAAGCCTTTCATAAAATCGCAGAGGAGCACGATGGCTCCGGCTTTGGCGCCTAATTCACGGTAAGCATTGGTGGCGCCGATATTTCCACTGCCTACTTTTTTCAGATTCACTCCATAGAAAACGCGTCCGATAATGTATCCGCTTGGGATGGCGCCGATGAAATAGGCGAGTGCCACCCAAATCCAGGATTCCATCACTCTTCCCCACCGTCCTTTTTGCTTCGTACCACGATGCGGATCGGGGTGCCTTCGAAGCTGAAGGATTCTCTGAGTTTGTTTTCGATGAAACGCACGTAGGAGAAGTGAATGAGGTCTGCGTCATTGACGAACATGACGAACGTTGGTGGACGGATGCCGACCTGAGTCATGTAGTAGATTTTCGCCACTCTGCCGGCGTGGGACGGCGGCGGGTTCACCATCTTCGCATCTTCCAGAAGGTCGTTCAGGACGGCGGTGGGGATGCGGAGGCTCTGCTGCTCGGCTACATTGTAAATCATGTCGCCTAAGCGGTGGATGCGCTGCTTGGTGAGGGCGGAGCCGAAGAGCATGGGTACGTAGGAGGCAAAGGGAAGGCCGTTCTTGATCTCCTTTTCAAATTCCACCATGGTATTGGTTTCTTTCGCCACGGCGTCCCATTTGTTTACGAAAAGAAGGAGACCTTTGCCGGCTTCGTGGATGTAGCCGATGATTTTCTTGTCCTGTTCCGTGAGTTTGTCTACGGCGTCGAGGACAAAGATGGCTACGTCGCAATTATCAATGGCGCGGATGGAGCGGATGACGCTGTATTTTTCCAGCGGTTCGTCAATCTTGCTCTTGCGGCGCATGCCGGCGGTGTCCACGAGGATGAAGGTCTTGCCTTTGTAGTTCCACAGGGAGTCTACGGCATCTCGGGTGGTGCCCATTTCGTCAGCCACCAGGGAGCGCTCATAGCCCAAGAGGGAATTGATCAGCGTCGATTTCCCTACGTTCGGCCGGCCGACGATGGCGGTGCGGATGATGTCTTCGGATTCTTCTTCGTCCTGTGGCTGGAAACCTTCGGTGATGCGATCCAAGAGATCGCCGAAGGAGAGTCGGTTCACGGCGGAAATGCCGATGGGGTCGCCGAGGCCTAAGGAGTAAAATTCGTAAACGTCCATTTCCTGGTTTTCGCTGTCCACTTTATTGACGGCAAGGACCACGGGCTTCTCCTTGCGGCGAAGAATGCCGGCGATGGTTTCGTCGTCAGCGGTGAGGCCGGCGCGAGCGTCTACGACGAAGAGGATCACGTCTGCTTCTTCCATGGCCAATTCCGCCTGCTGACGGATGCCACTGGAAATCTGATCTTTCTCATTTCTAAATTCGATGCCGCCGGTGTCGATCAATGTGAATTCCCGATCGAGCCACTTCACATCACAATAAATTCTATCTCTGGTTACACCGGGGATATCTTCTACAATGGAGACCCGGCGCTGGGCGAGTCCATTGATCAAAGTGGATTTCCCGACGTTCGGTCTGCCAACGATAGCTACGAGAGGTTTGCTCATCTGTCCCCTTCCTTTCTATTCAAAGCAACACTTTTCCATTTTTATAATAAGAAAATTGTATGATGAGCAGGGGAGAAAGTCAAGGGAACGTTTTTTCGGTTCAAGGGATAAGGCGAATCGAGCGAAAGTTAGGAGTTAGGAGGGAGAAGGGAGGAGTGTCGGTGCGGCGCACAAATTAAGAAGCGCCGCAAATTTGGAAAATCAACCCGCGCGCCCACTTCCCCACGCCCGTTCTCCGTATAACGGCAGTGGGAAAGCAGCAAAGCGCGTCCCTATTTCAAAACTCTGCGCCGCTTTCCAATTTGATGCGGCGCACCTTCACTCCTCACTCCTCACTTTCAAAGCCAACCCCCGCCCTTCGGGCCCTCCCCCTTCCAGAGGAAGGGGGTACTAATGAGCATCACCCGCCCTTCGGGCACCCTCTTCAGAGAAGAGGGCTTGGCTCGCCTTATCGCTATTGAGGCAATAAAAAACTGCTGAGAGCAGCGAGCTGTTCTCAGCAGTTTTTCGATTTCATTATTCTCCGTGAGCTGGAGCTTCAACGAGGCCGAAGGAGATTCTTCTGCGAGCTTCGTCGATGTTGATGATTCTGACCTGGATGTCATCGCCTACCTGGCAGATGTCGCCCGGTTTCTTGTTGTGGTCATCGGTCATTTCATTGATGTGGAGCAGGCCGGTGAGTCCATCTTCGAGTTCTACGATTACGCCGAATTCGAGGATTTTTACGACTTTAGCCGGTACTACGTCATCGATAGCGTGATCGGTCACTGCGGTTTCCCAAGGATTCGGGAGGCAGTCTTTATGGGTGAAGGAGATTCTCTGTTTTTCACGGTCGAAGGATTTGATCTTTACATCAATAACCTGTTCCGGTTTGAGAACGTCTTCCACTTTGCCGATCTTCTTCCAGGAAATATCGGAGATGTGGAGCAGGCCTTCTACGCCATTGATACCGATGAATGCGCCGTATGGCATAATCTTCTTAACGGTACCCTGGAGAACGTCGCCGTTTTCATAAGCAGCTTCGATTTCATCCATTTCAGTGTTTCTCTGATCTTCGAGAACAGCTTTGCGGGACAGAACGAGTCTGTTCTTTGCGCGGTCTACTTCGAGGATCTTAGCCGGGAATTTCTGGCCTACGAGACCCTGCAGGGAGTGAACGAAACGGAGATCCCCCTGGGACAGCGGAATGAAGCCGCGGAGAGATTTCAGCTGAACGAGCAGACCAACTTTGATTGCTTCGATGCCTTCGCATTCTACTGCTTCGCCGTTGTTGTAAGCTTCTTCAACTACGTCCCAATCAGCCAGGCGATCCACTTTCATCTTGGAAACGTAAATGGTGCTGTCTTCTTTGACGCCACTTACGATCTGCACGCGCAGAGTATCACCAATGCTCAATACATCTTTCAGAGATGCCGGTGCCGGGAAAGCGTATTCGTGAGCCTGCAGCACAGCCTCGGTCTTATATCCGAAAGAGATATAAGCTCTGTCGTCGTAGAGATCCACTACGGTGCCCTCTACAACGCTACCTTTACGCACGTCCAGGTTCATTTCTTCCTGTTCCAGCATTTCCTTCATGTCTTCCATAATACAAAATACCTCCTCTATGATCCAGTCCGGTGTGGATGCACCGGCGGTGATGCCAATCTTGTCCCGGCTTCGGAACCATTCCAATTTTAGTTCCTCCGCGGTTTCGATATGATGGACTGTGGCGCCTTCTTCCGCTGAGACTTCCGCTAAGCGGCCGGTATTGGCGCTATTGCGCCCGCCGATAACAATCATCACATCTACTTTTCTCGCCAGCTCACGCGCTGCCTGCTGTCTCTGCGCGGTGGCGTCGCAAATGGATTTATTTACGAACACCCTGGGGATTTTCTCCTCGATCGCTTCGATCAGCCGGTCAGCCAAAGCCACCGAAAATGTGGTCTGCGTCACAATGTGGGCCTCTTCCATAGGTGGAAGTGCTTTTACGTCTTCCATGGTTTCTACCTGGAAGGAATGTCCCACTGCCCACTCCGCTACGCTCTTCATTTCCGGGTGCTTCTTTTCACCGATGAGTACGACGGTCTTTCCTTCAGCCACCAGGTTCTTCGTAATTTCCTGATTTCGCTTGACGAAAGGGCACGTCGCGTCCATAAGGGCCAGATTTTTGCACTTAAGCTTATTATAGCACGAAGGACCCACTCCGTGCGAACGAATTATTACAGTTTCATCGGTGAGGGCATCTAAATCCTCCGCCGGCGGGACGCCTTTATCTGTCAGCTTTTCTACCACCTGGGGATTGTGAATGATGGGCCCGTATGTCACAGCCTTTATGCCGGAAATAGCAGCATTTTCCGCTATTTTCATGGCCCGCTTCACGCCATAGCAGAAGCCCATAACGCTCGCTTTGTAGATTTCCATGATTTTAATTCTCAATTTCTGATGCTCGTTATAAACGGGCATCTTGTTGGTAAATAAATATTTTCAATAGCGTTTAGGAACGGGATAAGGGATAGGGGATAAGGGATAAGGGCGCGTTTAGCGGAAGTGAAACAGCATCAACCGCCCTACGCCCCCTCTTCCCTGAAAGAGGGCTTGACGCATCTGACGCAGCAGTCGAATACGTCCTTATCCCCTATCCCTTGTCCCTTATCCCTAAACCACCGGCGTCAAGCCCGCTTTCTATATTCGTCCATCATCTTCTGTATTTCCCCTTTGACGATGTCATTGAGCTCTGCCACTTTCTCATCAGTGGGGCGTTCTTTCTTGACTTCGATGGGTTTGCCGATGAGGACGGCGAGGGGGCCGTTCTTTTTCGGGAGGTCCATGGTGCCCAGGACAGCTACAGGGATGACGGGAGTCCCGGTCATGAGAGCCAGGGAGGCCATGCCGGAGTGGAAGCGGCCGAGGCCTTCTCTCTTAATGCGGGTGCCTTCGGGGAAAATGCCCAGGGGATTGCCGCTCTTGAGTTCTCGCACTGCCTGGCGCACGGCCTGGCGGTCTACGGTGCCGCGCTTCACCGGAAAGGTGCCGAACTGGCGGATCACCCAGCCGAAGATGGGATTTTTGAAAAGTTCTTCTTTCGCCATGTAGTGAATGATGCGGGTGCTAAAAGCCACGCCCACCACCGGCGGGTCCCAGTAGCTCTTGTGATTCGGCGCTACGATGATGGCACCGGTCTCGGGAATATTTTCCCGGCCTTCCACTTTGAGCCCTAAGCAGCAGTAGAAGAAAAAGTTTAAAATCATGCGCACCAGTTTAAGTACCATGTCGCACCTGCCTTATTTCTCAAATCCGGGGAATTTCTTTTCGCAGATGGAAATCATGGCCTCCGCGGTTCCTTCGAGGGTCATATTTCCATTGTCCAGGAGCACTGCGTCTTCCGCCTGGCGGAGCGGGGAAATCTCCCGGTGGCTGTCCATGTAGTCCCGCTTAGCCACATCGGCTTCCACTTCTTCCAGCGTCATGCCGGCGTCCATTTCCTTCCAGCGGCGCAGCGCCCTTGTGTGGACCGAGGCGGTGAGGAAAATTTTCACATCTGCCTTCGGGAGTACGGTGGTGCCAATGTCGCGACCGTCGAGGACAATGCCGCCTTTGGCCGCCTGTTTCCTTTGGATATCCACCATGGCCGTCCGCACGCCGCCGATGGCAGAGACCGCAGAGACGCGAGAGGAAACCTCCGGCGTGCGCAGGTGGGCGGTCACGTCTTCGCCGTCTACGATGACGTGCATGGCGTCAGTCCCCGGCGTCACTTCCATGGAGAGCGCCGCCGCCATGGAAGCGATGTCAGCCTCTTCGGTGAGGCCTTTTTCCATGGCTTTATAGGTGACGGCGCGGTACATGGCGCCGGTGTCTAAGTAGGCGTAGCCCAGGCGCGCCGCCAACAGTTTCGACACGCTGCTCTTGCCGGCCCCCGCCGGACCATCGATTGCGATAGATAATTTTTTCATTCTTACCAACTCCTAGGATTCAGATGTAGCCGACAGTGCTGCCATGTGGCCGGTGGAAAAAGCGGCCTGCAAATTGTATCCGCCGGTGAACGCGTGGATGTCGAGGACTTCGCCGGCGAAATAGAGTCCCTTCACTTTCTTCGATTCCATGGTGGAGGGATTCACTTCTTTTACGGAAATACCGCCGGCAGTGACGATGGCCTCTTCAATGGGCCGGGTGCCGGTGATGGTGAGTTTCATGGATTTCATGGTCTGCACCAGAGAAATACGCTGCGCTTTCTTGAGCTCGCTCACAGGGAGATCTCTGGGGATCCCTGCCAGTTCGAGAACCACATCAATGAGGCGATGAGGCAGCAGCTCTGCTAAAGCGCCGGCCATTTGTTTCAGGTGATGCTTTTCCAGATCCCGCAATACCCGCTTGTCCAGGACTTCCTGGGTCAGCGCCGGTTTCAGGTCGATGGCCGCCGATACCGGATGACCCTGGGAAATCCAGAGGGACGCTTTGTCGGACAGGGACAACACGATAGGGCCGGTGATGCCGAAATGGGTGAAAAGCATTTCCCCAAACTCTTCCGCCTTGCGCCGTCCGCCGGCGTCCAGGGAGAGGGTCACATTTTTCAAAGACAGGCCCTGCAGTTCTTTCGGCCAGGTTTCTTCGGTCACCAGGGGAATCAGCGCCGGGCGGATGGTGGTGACTTTGTGCCCCGCCTCTTTCGCCAGGCGGTAGCCATCGCCAGTGGAGCCGGTGCGAGGATAAGACGCGCCGCCGGTGCAGAGGATCACCGCGTCGGCTTCGTATCTGCCTTTCGCGGTAACTACACCTTTCACTGCACCATCAATGACCACCAGGTGGGATACCGGCTCTTCCAGGTGAAGATCCACCCGCTTCTCTTTCAGCAGTCTCATGAAGAGGTGTCGCACTTCCTGGGCATCGTCGCTGGCGGGAAATACGCGGCCGCCCCGCTCCACTTTGGTCACCAGTCCGTAACCATGGAGGAGGGCGAGAAGGTCTTCATTGGAAAAGGCCTCGTAAGCGCTGTAGAGAAATTTCCCGTTCCCCGGGGTCTTGGAAATAAAATCCATAATCGGCGCGCTATTGGTCAGGTTGCAGCGGCCTTTGCCGGTGATGCCCATCTTGAGCCCCACCTTGGGCATTTTCTCGAAGAGCAACACCTGTGCCCCTTCGTCAGCGGCGGTGATAGCAGCGAGAAGCCCCGCCACGCCGCCACCGATGATGGCGATTTTTTTATTTGTGGAGCTCATAGAGTTTCTTGACCTCCTCCAAAGACAGACGGCGATATTCACCGCGGGCCAGGCCGCCCAAAGTAAGGCAGCTATACTTCACCCGCTTCAAGCCGAAGACAGGGTAATGGAACGCCGCCATCATCTTGCGGATTTCGCGGTTCTTCCCTTCATGGAGCGTCATGCGGACTTTGGTTTTATTCTTTTCCTTGTCGTAGCCAAGGATTTCGATTTCACAAGGTGCGGTGATGCCGGTGTCGATCTTCACGCCTTTGGACATTTTCTCTGCCAACTTCGGCGAATATTTCCCGCGCACCGTGACCTCATAAACCTTCTGCACTTCATTTCGCGGATGGGTCAGGAGATTGTCCAGCTCGCCGTCATTGGTCATGAGCAGCAACCCTTCGGAGTGGTAGTCCAGACGGCCCACCGGGAAAATGCGCTCGCGGATGTTCCGGAAATAGTCCATCACCGTGCGCCGCCCCTGGGGGTCATTGACGGAGGTGATCACATTGTCCGGCTTGTTGAAAAGGAAATAGCGTTTCCGCTCCTGGCGAATCCGCTCGCCGGCCACTTCGATGCGATCCGATACCGGGTCCGCCTCAGTGCCCAATTCGCGGACCACTTTGCCATTCACCCGCACCTGCCCCGCTTCGATAAGCTCCTCCGCCTTGCGACGGGAACAAATGCCCGCATGGCTTAGTATTTTTTGTAAACGTTCTTTCAATGTCGTTCTCCTTTATACGCTATTGGTTTAGTAATTAGTGATCAGTAGTCAGTAATCAGGACGAGAGTTGGAGATACTTTACGCTATCGGTTTAGTAATTGTAATCAGGGCACGATTAGCACCAGTCCAACATAGAAATTTTCCCGATATGTTGGATTGCAGAAAATGCGTCCTAATTACGGATTACTAACCACTGATCACTAAACCGATAGCGCTAGGGAACCACTGCCCACCAACCATTACATCGCAAATGAGAAAGCAGCCAAACGCGCCCTGACTACTGAATACTGATTACTCCCCTCTAAAATAGACTCCCTTCCCCCACTCCGTCCTGCAATTCTTTCCGGAGCTCGCTGATGTCTGCGATGCCGGTGCAGTCCAGGAAATGGCGGGTGGTGCCATATAAAATAGGCCGGCCGGGGATGTCTAGCCGTCCTCGTTCTTCGATGAGTCCTTTTTCCAGGAGGAGCCCCAGGACGCGGCCGGCAGCGACACCGCGGATGCGTTCGATTTCCGCTCGGGTCACCGGCTCCTTACAGGCTACCACTGCCAAAGTTTCCAGAGCGGCAGCGGAGAGAGGCATCTGTTTCCCCAGCCTGGCCGAGAGCCAGCCGTCATAGACTTTCTTGGTTGCCAGGCTATAGCCGGTCCCGCTCTTCCGCAGCGTGATGCCCGAATCGGGCTTCTCATATTTCTCAGAAAGAAAGGCCAACGCCTTCTCGATTTCCCCTGTCTCTTCCTCCATGGCCTCGGCGATTTCCGAAAGGCTCACCGGATTTCCTTTGGCGAAAAGAAAGGCTTCGATCAGCGCCGCCAAATACACCAAACCTCGTGTCATAGGCTCATTCCTTCGATTTCCAAACCACCTACGCGCTCTACCACTTGCGCTTTTCCCAGGCGAATCATTTCCAAAAGCGCCATGAACGCTGCCGCCAGGCGAAGGCGGGTCTTCATGCCCAGAAAATACGAGCGAAATCCCACGGCGCCTCTCGCCAGCGTGCGGGCCAGGGTCTCCATCTCGCCTTCCACCGATACGGCTTCGGGCTCCATGGTCCGCTCCTCTGCCGCTTCGATGGCATCGTAGAGAGAAAGAAATGCCGCTTTCAACCGCGCCATGGAAATCCGACCGGTGAAAATACCGCCTTTCACATTCTCCGGCTCTTTGCGGCGGAAGGGGCGCTCCTCTTCCAGCAGGTTCTCGATGCGCGCCTTCACTTCCTTCATCCGCCGGAATTCTTCCAGAGAACGGGAGAGTTCTGCCCGGGGGTCCTCGGTCTCGTCGGCTTCCTCCTGCCGGCGCTTGGGGAGCAGCATTCGCGACTTGATCAGAAGCAGCGTGGACGCCATGGTAAAGAAACTACTGCCCAGCTCCAGATTGAACCGCTCCGCCACCGCCAGGTATTCTAAATATTGGTCTGTGATCAGATGGATGGGAATGTCGTGGATATCAATGCGGCTCTTCGTCACCAAGTGCAGGAGCAAATCCAAAGGCCCCTCAAAAACAGGCAGATTCACCTGGTACTCATCCATCGCCGCACCTCCCAAAGGGCAACACTCACCCATCATGTCTTATATATATTACCATAAGTCAGGGAAATGGGCACTAGCAGTTTAGGGATAGGGGATAGGGGATAGGGGATAAGGTCGCGTTTAATTTCCGCCTCATACAATCCTCATACAATCCCTCATCCTTTGGATGGGGGCGCCCCAATGGCAGGGAATAGCTCAAAGAGCGAGGAAGCAGCCAAACGCGCCTTATCCCTTATCCCTTATCCCCTATCCCTTATCCCTTTCCGTGGGCTATAATAGGAGCAAAAATCTCAAAGGAGACACCCATCATGAACAACCATTCTCTCCTCCCGCCCTTCACGAAAGCTTTGGCGTCTGCGCTGGGGAAAGAGCGCAGCGACTTTGACAC
>CAVHZP010000008.1:11291-24901 GCA_963640485.1 bacterium
CTTTTCGACGGCGCCTGGGCGGGCTACGAAAATTTCCTGCCGCTTCTAAAAGACGCCGCCGTCCTCACCATGAAGCTCAGCGAAGAGGCGCCGGGGATTCTGGTGACTCAGTCAGTGCACAAGCAGCTGGCGGGATTCTCCATGACCTCCCAGCTCCACAAAAAGGACAGCCACATCGACCGCCAGCCCCGCTACGTCCCCGATGACCTGCTGCAGAGCACCTACCTCATGCACATCTCCACATCCCCCTACTACCCGCTCCTGGCGGGCCTCGAGATGAATGCGCTCCTGCATGAGAAATACGGCAAAGCGCTGTGGAAAAAAGCCGCCATGACGTCCATTTCCCTCAAGAAAGAAATCCTGCGCCGCTGCCATCTCTTCCGTCCCTTCCTGCCGCCCACCGTCCATGGCCGTCCCTGGGAGTCCTACGACAATGCGACCATTCTTTCGGATCCCGCTTTTTGGGAGTTGACCTCCGCGCCATGGAACGGCTTCTCCCATCTCCCCGAAAACTACTACCTCGCGGACCCCTGCAAGGTGCTCCTCACCACCCGCACGGTGGAAGCAGGAAATCCATCGCTCCCCGCCCCCTTCGTGTCCGCGTATCTGGAAGCCCACGGCGTGACGGCGGAGAAATCTGATTTCTACACCCTCCTCTTCCTCTCCGAACCCGGCGACACCGAAGAAAAAGGAAATCACCTGGTGGATCTCCTCTGTGACCTCGAAACGGCCTATGCAGAAAATCGCCCGCTCTCCCAACTCCTCCCCGATGCCTCTAACGAAGGCCTCCGGGACTTCAGCGAAAGGTACGCCCGTTTCCTTTCGGAACACCACGCCCACGAATTGCAGCAGGCCCTTTTCTCAGAAGACCACTTCCCGATTTCTCCTATGACCGCCAAGGAAGCGCACCAGGCTTTCATCAAAGGAAATAGGAGGCGCATCCCGCTTTCCGAAGCAGAAGGAGAAATCGCCCTGGAACTGGTACTCCCCTACCCGCCCGGCATCGCCGTCCTCGTCCCCGGCGAAGTGTGGACAAAAGAAATCCTCTCCTATTTCCTCTTCCTCGCACAGTACGGAAAAACCTTCCCGGAATACAAGCCGGAAATTCTGGGAGTGCATGAGGGCGAGGATGGCGCATATGTGTGGGTGTATGACGGGCATGATTAACGCTGTCGGTTTTGTAATCGGTAGTCAGGAATTGGAGGCAGTTGGAGCCCCTAGCGAATGCGAGAGCAGGAGGATTAGTAGTCAGTAATCAGTGGTCAGTAGTCAGGAATTGGAGGCAGTTGGCAGCATCTGCAAACGCGAAAACTGGAGGATTAGTGGTCAATGGTCGGTAGTCGGTAGTCGGGACGCACTTAAATGCTATCCCATTCGCATCATTCTTTTTTGTACGGCACGAAGAGCCATAGAAGGCGTCGAAGAATTTATTTAGTCGATAGCGGGAAATGGCAAAGCCCTCGCAAAAGCTAAATGCGCCCCGACTACCGACTACTGACCACCGACTACAAAACCGTGATATAATACATATATACAGTTTCCATCAAGGAGGTGCGCCATGAAGTATACCTATGTAGAATTTGGTGACGGCACAATTGTCACATTCAGCGATATCAAGAAAGATGCTGCGGGAGAACATATTCGTATGTATTTCGAAAAGCCGGTCCCATCGGGCTTTCATTTCCTGGAGACCCGTCTTCCTGATTTAAATGTGGTGAATGAAGATGGTTATTCTTCTATAGAACTCAAAAAATTGCTTTCCTTTGCGAAAAACAATTCTCCCTTGATTTGGGAATTAGCAAGAGAATATGGCGGTGAGCCCATTGCCAACGCTATTTAAAATTTGGGGCTATATTCTTTATTTCTGGTCGAACGAAGGACAAGAGCCGATTCATGTTCATATCGCCAAAGGGATTCCTAAACATAACGACACTAAAGTGTGGCTCGAACCGATGGTTCATCTGGCGCATAACAAAGGGCAAATTCCCAACAAGGATTTGAAACGGCTTCTTCAGTTCATTGCCCAAAATAAAGACCTGATTATCGAAGAATGGAATGCGCATTGGGATTAATTAACTCGCCGTCATCCTGAGCGAAGTCGAAGGATCTATTTAGCAATAGCGGAAAATGGCAAAGCTCTCGCAAAAGCTAAATGCGCCCCGACTACCGACCACTGACCACCGACTACAAAACCGATAGCGTCAATCATACTTGCCCTTGACAAATCCCCCCAAGCGTTATATCCTACATTCAACAACAAACCGTTGAAGCGGAGATCAAAGCAGCAAATGCACGCAAAGAGAGTCCTACCCGGTGAGAATGGATCGGAACGCAGGCTGCCAAATGGACCGCGGAGGGCGCAGTGAAAAGATTTCCCAGTAGCTTGCGACGTGGGGCATACGTCAGTTGCCGGAGGTATGATAGTACCTCGCTAAGCGCACGTCTTTGGCGTGAAACAAGGTGGCACCGCGGATTGTATCCGTCCTTGGCAGAAATATATTTCCTGCCGGGGACGGATTTTTTGTTGCCGGCATTTCAAAAGGAGAGTCCTATGTATCCGACCTTAGAAGAAATGAAAACCATCAGCGCCGGCGGCGAGTTCCGCCGGATCCCGCTGTGCCGGGAAATCATGGCAGACCGGTTCACCACCATCGAAGTGATGCGCACCCTCCGCGCCGCCAGCCATCACTGCTTCATCTTAGAGAGCGCCGAAAACAACCAGCCCTGGAGCCGTTACTCCTTCCTGGGCTACGACCCGTCCATGGAAATCACCTGCCTCAATGGCCGCCTGCGGATCCGGGAAGGCGAAGAAAATGAAATGACCAAAGAGACGGTGCAGGACGTGGCGCACCCGGGCGAAGCCATCCGCGACATCCTCGCCGCTCACAAAAGCCCGAAACTTCCGGGGCTACCGCCTTTCACCGGCGGCCTGGTGGGCTATTTCTCCTACGACTACATCAAGTACGCCGAGCCGACCCTACGCCTCACCAGCGAGGAAAACGCCGATTTTCAAGACGTGGACCTTATGCTTTTTGATAAGCTCATCGTCTTTGATGCATTCAAGCAGAAACTGATCCTCATCTGCGGCGTCTACACTGACGACCTGGAAACGTCCTACGCCCGCGCCGAAAAGACACTGGACGATATGGCGAAGCTCCTCCAAAGCGGCGCCCGGGCGGTCTTCAAGCCCCTCCATCTGGAGACGCCGCTCACCCCTGCCCATGACAAAGCCGCCTTCTGCACCATGGTGGAACACGCGAAGCACCACATTTTCGAAGGCGACATTTTCCAGGTGGTCCTTTCGAATCCACTCACCGCCAAGGCCAGCGGCAGCATTTTCGACGTGTATCGCACCCTTCGCGTCATGAACCCCTCGCCCTATATGTTCTATTTCGTCAGTGACGATGTGGAAATCGCAGGCGCCTCCCCGGAAACGTTAGCGAAGCTGCAGGACGGCAGGCTCTACACCTTCCCTCTCGCCGGCACCCGCCCCCGCGGCGCCACGCCCGAAGAAGACGCAGCGCTGGAGAAAGGGCTCCTGGCTGACGAGAAGGAAATCGCCGAACACAACATGCTGGTGGACCTGGGGCGCAATGACCTGGGGCGCATCAGCCGCATCGGCTCCGTGAAAGTCACCCGCTACATGGACGTGCTGCGGTACTCTCACGTCATGCACATCGGCTCCACCGTGGAAGGCGACATTCGCGAAGACAAAGACGCCGTGGACGCCATCGACTCCGTGCTCCCCGCCGGCACCCTCTCCGGCGCCCCGAAACTCCGGGCCTGCGAAATCATCCAGCAGGAAGAATCCCGGAAGCGCGGCATCTACGGCGGCGCCATCGGATACCTGGATTTCTCAGGAAATATGGACACCTGCATCGGCATCCGTCTCGCCTACAAGAAAAACGGCACCCTCTGCATCCAATCCGGCGCCGGCCTCGTAGCCGACAGCGTCCCTGCCACCGAATACCAGGAATGTATCAATAAAGCGAAAGCCATGGTCACTGCCATCGAAGCCGCAGAAGGAGGACTGGAATGATTATACTCATCGACAACTACGACAGCTTTTCCTACAACCTGTACCAGCTCGCCGGGAGCCTGTACCCGGACATCAAAGTCATCCGCAATGACGCCTACCGCTTAGAGGAAATCGAAGCCATGCATCCCGAAGCGATCCTCATCTCCCCCGGCCCCGGCCGCCCAGAAGACGCCGGCGTCTCCGTCTCCGCCATCCCCTACTTCGCGGGCAAACTCCCGATCCTGGGCGTGTGCCTCGGCCACCAGGCCATCTGCAAAGCCTTCGGCGCCACCGTCTCCTACGCCAAAGAACTGGTCCACGGCAAAGCCGACGACGTGACGCTCGACACCGGAAGCCCCCTCTTTAGAAATATGCCGAACGTCATCAAAGCTGCCCGCTACCACTCCCTCGCCGCCGTAGCCTCCACCATGCCGGAAACGCTCAAAATCACCGCCACCACAAAGGACGGCGAAATCATGGCCGTGGAGCACAAAGACTATCCCATCTACGGCCTCCAATTCCACCCCGAGTCCATCATGACCCCTGAAGGGCATACCATTTTAGAAAATTTCTTCGCCATCGCAAGGGGAAAATAATAAAAACGAGATGAAGCGCACTATAGGCTAGTGCTTCTTCATCTCGTTTTTTTATCTGCTGCTACCGCCAGTGCATACATGTCGATGCGGCTCCTAGCTGCTAGCTTCTAGCTACTAGCCGGCTAGTGCTACAGGCCTGCCGATATACAAAGTGCGTCCCACCATTCCCTTTTCTTACCTCCTTCCGTTGGAAGGGGGAGGGCCCAAAGGGCGGGGGCTCCCACTAGGAAACCGCTTCCATCAATCGCGGGACGCACTTTGCGCTCATCGCAATGTTCCTCTAGCCGGCTAGCAGCCAGCAGCTAGGAGCCAGGAGCTACACCGACATGTTCGACCAGCGGACGCGACACTATTCCTTAAACGGATCCTCCTCCGCATTCCGGTTATTGAGTATTTCATCCAGCGTCTTCATGGGGCACATGGAGCCGCACATGGTGCAGGTGGCCTCATCTTCCGGCATGCTGCTCTCTCTGTAGCGGCGGGCTTTGCCGGGGTCGATGGCGAGGGGAATCATGCGATGGAAATCCACCTTTCTTCTGGCCCAGCTCATTTCCTCGTCCCATTTCTCTGCGCCCTTCACGCCCTTGGCGAGGTCCGCTGCGTGACAAGCGATTTTCGAAGCCACGATGCCTTCGTGCACATCGTCCAGGTCGGGGAGTCGCAAATGTTCCGCCGGCGTGACGTAGCAAAGGAAATCGGCGCCGCAAGCTGCCGAGAGAGTGCCGCCAATGGCGGCAGTGATGTGGTCATAGCCCGGCGCCACGTCGGTGACGATGGGTCCCAACACATACAGCGGCGCGCCGTGACACAGTTTCTTCGCCACTTCCACATTCATGCGGATATCGGAAATCGGCATATGCCCCGGCCCTTCTACCATGACCTGTACGCCGGCGGCTCTCGCCCGCTGCACCAGTTCGCCCAGGTTGATCAGCTCAGAAATCTGCACCGCATCGGTGGAGTCGTGACCGCAACCCGCGCGGCAGCCATCGCCCAGGGACAAGGTCACATCATATTTCTTTAACAGTTCCAAAAGCCGGTCGAACTGTTCATAGAAAGGATTTTCCTTCCCGTGCATGTACATCCAGGCGAAAAGCACCGAGCCGCCGCGAGAAACCAGATTCGTGATTCTCTTATTTCTCATGATATGCTTCGCCGTCTCGCGATTGAGGCCTGCGTGAATGGTCATGAAATCCACGCCGTCCTTGGCATGACGTTCCACCACCGAGAAAAGATCGTCGGCGGTCATGTCCTTGAGCCCCTTGTGGAGCACGCCCTTTACGTCGTACATGGGCACCGTGCCGATGGCAGCGGGGCTATTCTCCACCAGCCACTGGCGGAACGGCGCCGTCTCGCCATAGCAGGAGAGATCCATGATGGCCTCCGCCCCCATCTCCCAGGACAACTTCGCCTTCGCCTGTTCCGTGTCATAATTGCAAACGTCCGAGGAAATCCCCAGATTCACATTCATCTTCGTCCGCAGTCCCTTGCCGATGGCGTAGGGATGAAGAGATTTGTGGTAGATATTCGCGGGGAGCACGATAGTCCCTTCGGCGATGCCCTCGCGGATAAACTCCGCCGTCACGCCCTCCTCCTTCGCTGCCAATTCCATTTCCTTCGTGATGATGCCCTGCTTCGCTGCTTCCAGTTGTGTCATGATGTCCTCCCAAAATGCCAATAAAAAAATCCGCCATCGGCGGATATGTTCACGTAACCTTCGGGAAATATGCTGAGCTTCTCTGCTCCCAGTCCTTCCCTCGCTTCCTTACGTCGGTATGATCCGCATCAAGTTCAAAGGGTCGGCGCCATGCCTCTCAGTCCGAAAAGGACTCCCCTAGCTGGATTCATTATATAGCAGTGGATGGCACTACGCAAGGAGAAATGGGGCATACTTTCCGCTATCGATTTAGTAATCAGTAATTAGTAGTCAGTAGTCAGGGATTGGAGACCGTTAGAGGAAACAGCGGACGCGAAAAAAGAAGGCGGTCAGTAATCAGTGTTTCCATAGCTCTATAGTCGGTGGGCATACTACGGCCATCATCGCAGCCTTCGACTGACTCCATGGCTCTTCGTGCTCCACAAAAACAGAATCCAACGAATGGGATAGCACTCAAATGCAGCCTGACTACTGATTACTGATTACTGACCACAAAACCTCCACGTTAAAAGCCGCAGAACTTGCATCCTGCGGCTTTTATTTCCAAAACCAATTAACGGTCTACGTTGCACATATCCTTTGCAACGACCCACTGATCATATTCTTCTTCGGTCACATAGCCGAGCGCGAGAGCGGCTTCTTTGAGGGAGCTGCCGTCAGCGAAAGCTTTCTTGGAAATCTTTGCGGATTTCTCGTAGCCGATATGCGGCGCCAGAGCGGTGACCAGCATGAGAGATTTCTCTACCAGCTCTTCCATCCGTTCGGTGTTCACAGTGATGCCTACAGCGCAGTGGATATTGAAAGAGTGGAGCGCTTCGCCCAGAAGTTTTACGGATTCGATGAAGGTGTGAGCCATGACAGGCGCATACACATTCAGTTCGAAACGGCCCTGGGAAGAAGCCAGTGCTACAGAAGCCTGATTTCCGTGAACGCGGCAAGCCACCATGGTCAGCGCTTCGCACTGGGTCGGGTTTACTTTGCCCGGCATGATGGAAGAGCCCGGTTCGTTGGCGGGAATGGTCAGTTCGCCGAGGCCGGCTCTCGGACCACCGGCCAGGAGGCGCAGGTCGTCAGCGATCTTCATGCAGTCCATAGCCAGCGCTTCCAGTGCGCCGTGAGCAAATACGAAATCATCACGACCGGTGAGCGCGTAGAATTTATTTTCTTCGGAAACGAAAGGAAGTCCTGTTTCCTTGGCGATTTCAGCGGAAACCTTTTCCCCGAAATCCTTCGGCGCATTGAGGCCGGTACCTACAGCGGTGCCACCGATAGCAAGGCCCAGCAGATATTTCTCTGCGTCTTCGATCATGGATCGGCTCTTTTCCAGCATCACTGTCCAACCGGAAACTTCCTGGCCGAAAGTCAGCGGCACAGCGTCCTGTACGTGGGTACGGCCGATCTTCACCACCTGCATGTATTCTTCGCTCTTCTTGTGGAAGGTTTCGATCAATTCGCTGAGCGGTCCATAGAGATACTGGTGCAACACCGTCACAGCAGCCACGTGCATCGCTGTCGGGAAGGTGTCGTTAGAAGACTGGGACATGTTTACATCATCGTTCGGATGGATGCGCTTTTCGCTGCCTGCTTCTTCCAGTTTTTTGTTTGCAATATGAGCTACCACTTCGTTCATGTTCATGTTGCTCTGGGTGCCGGAGCCGGTCTGGTACACTACCAGCGGGAATTCACCGTCCCATTTGCCTGCCAGGATTTCATCGCAGGAAGCAGCGATAGCGCCAGCCTTCTCTGCGTCCATCTTGCCACTGGCCTGGTTTGCCAAAGCGGTGCACTTCTTCAGTACAGCGAACGCACGAATGATTTCCACCGGCATTTTGTTGCCAATTTTGAAATTTTCAAAAGAACGCTGCGTCTGCGCCCCCCACATATGATCGGCCGGAACCTTGACTTCCCCTAATGTATCATGTTCAATGCGGTATTCCATAATTTGTAATCCTTTCTGTAAAAGAATAATTGGCTGAAAATAGCGAGAAACTCGGTAGAGGTTTAGTAATTAGTAATCAGTGATCAGGCCGCATTTAGCATCACACACACATAGCAGGATAACCGCTATGTGTGTGTGGAGCTAAATGCGTCCTGACTACTGATCACTGACCACTGATCACTAAACCAATAGCGTAAAGCACACCTGCTTCCAACCTCGATGCCCTCATTATAGCACTCTGAACAGATAAAAGAAACTCTATGTGTAAATTTTCCTGTTTCCCGGTATTTTTATAACTTTTAAGCATAAGAGATATGCAGACCGCTACGAATTTAGTAATCAGTGGTCAGTAGTCAGTAATCAGGGCGCATCAAGCAAAGGAGTCAGCGGAGCTATATACCCTCTGCCTCCTACGCCAAACGCGCCCTGACTACTGATTACTAATTACTGATTACTAAACCGATAGCGTTTTCTCCAATACAGCCCCTACGCTCTCATGGAAGACCAGGTCACAATCCTTATCCCTCGTCGTTTCATCCTTATTGATCATCACCAGTGCATCGCCGCGAAAATAGGAAATGAAACCCGCTGCCGGATAGACCACCAGCGACGTGCCGCCGATGATTAACATATCTGCCCGGGAGATTTCATAAATCGCCTCTTCGATATCATTCGTATCCAGCGACTCCTCATAGAGCACCACATCGGGCTTGACGATACCGCCGCAGGAAGGACAGTGCGGAACCGGATCAGCGAGAGAAAGAAATGTTTCCACATCATATTTTTCAAAACACTTCTCGCAAGTATTGGACAGCACCGTGCCGTGAAGCTCGATCACATTCTTGCTCCCTGCCCGCTGGTGCAGCCCGTCAATATTCTGCGTCACCACCGCCGACAGCTTCCCCGCCTTCTCCAGCTCCGCCAGCGCATAGTGCGCCCGGTTCGGCTGCGCCTTCATCATGGCTTCCGTGAACTTCTTGTACATGGTGAAAAATTCCACCGGATGCTCCTCATAGAAATGGTGAGACAACATTTCCTCCGGCGACCAGGGCCAGTGATGCTTCTCCTTATACAGCCCGTGCTCCCCGCGGAAATCCGGAATATTCGACTCCGTAGACACCCCGGCGCCACCAAAGAACACAATCCGCTTATGGCTCTCTACCATTTCCTTCAATCGCTCCAAATCCGTCATATTCATCACTCCTTTCCGTTGATTTCATTATAGCATAGGGTTGCGCGCCTTCCGCAATGTGACCTCCTTCCCCCGACCGCGAAGCGATGGAAGTTGACATGAGACAATCAGACATTCAGACAGTCAGACACTCGCGTACCTGCTTCCCCACTACCGTTAACCGTATAACCGTTTACCGCGCCATCTCCCGCATATATATTGACTTCCCCCGCCATTTGTTCTACTATCGTGGTACCGTACGACTTGCCCGCCATGTCCATAGCAGACCTTTACGGAGATAGCTTTTACAGCCCATTTCTCCCGTAGTTATCGAATATTTCGCCCGTCGTGGATTGCCAGTATCCGCCAGCAGCTACTTGATAACCATTTTTAATTGGGGCACTTTCCGGGGATGAATTGGGGTATTTCGTGGGGTATTTCTGAAACAAAAACACAAAAAAGACCACCCACATATAGGTGGCCTTCCTTTTAGCAACTAAACGCCAACATTTTCTCCATTCCCTCTATCTTATCCTGCTGGTTCACATGTGCATAGAGATCCATAGTCATGGCAAGCGATGCATGACCCAAAATCTCCTTCAAAGTATTCGGCGGGATTCCTGCTCTTATAGCCCTGCTCGCGAAGGTGTCCCGGAATGCATGCACGGAAAACGGCTCAATAATAATCCGTGGCCGCATTTGCCGGCCTTTCCCTATTGCACATGCTATGCTCGCATTAAAAGAAGCAGGCGGCGCCATACCTCCACGCTCGCTAGGAAATACAAATCCACATAGATTAATAGCCCCATGGATTTCCCTTTCTATTTTCATCTGTTCCTTTAGCAAGGCACGGATAGCCACATTCATAGGGATTACCCGCTTAGATTTCTTTGTTTTCGGCGTCTCCCCTAGCTTCCGTTTTCCGTTTTTATCTTTGGTGAATGTTTTCTGTATACGGATCAGACCGTTTTTAAAATCCATGTCTCCCCATTGCAGCGCCACACACTCACCCACACGAATACCGGTATATAGCATAAATTTAAATGCATTCAGATACCTAGAGCCTTTTATCAGCGTAAAGAAATCTCTCAATTCCCGCTCGTTCAATTCTCTATGCACCGTCTCCCGCGCTGGTGGTTTTGTGTCCTTTATTGTGGGTATACCGGTCATCACATTGCGGGAAATAACTTCTTCTTGTACCGCCGCATTGAGTATAGAAGCAAGCACACGGCGCGCGTAGTTCGCCGCCCCTACTCCTCTGTTATCAGCTATCTGATTGAGTAAATTTACAATAGCGCGCCGCTCCAATGCTCTAATCTTCTGACTCCCCAGCGTGTCCGCTATGCCATTTTTATAAGTCGTTCGATAAGCGTATATCGTCGAACCCTTCACCGCCCTTTCCTTCTGCTCTATCCATTCTTTGAAATACTCATTCAGTGTGATCTTGTCGTTCGACTTGTACACCCCGGATTCGATTTCCCTTTCCTTCTCTAACCTCTTGCGCCTGCATTCCTCTATAGACGTGCCGCCCACGGAACACCGCACCCCCATGTGGGTAAAGCGGTACTCGAAGCCGCCATTTTCGCGCCTCCTCATGCCTTCTGGTATCTTTGCCATAGCGCCCAGCCCTTTTCCTTTCTGTAAAATCTCTTCAAAACTCCAAAAATCGCTTTATTTGCCTGCCACAGGCGCCCGCGCTGTTCTCTTGATAAACTTATCACAAGACACAGCGCCAACGCCTCACAGGCGATTTTAGAGCGTGCCTTTTTCCGCCGGAAATGAAATTTTCTTCCTCATCTCCACTTTCGCGGATCCGATGCCGTTTTCCTGCTGCACTCTTGCCCTCCCGCGGTTATATCCGTGGTAGTAGGTGTAACGGATCACGTCGAAAATGGTATTCCAACTTCTACCGTCCTCATCCAGCATATCCAATAGCCCTTTCATCTCCTCACGGCTCAAATAGTCATCCGCCGGAATAGTCGGATCCCATGGCACATTGAGCGCCGCCCTTGTCTTGATGCCGCATTCGTTCATGTGTTCACGCTCCTTTCTGTTTTCAGCTATCCCCATTGTATCGGTGCCGGCCGTCGCAGTATATGGCAACAGGTGCCAAAGCACGCGAAAATCAAACGCCGTTTTAGTGTCACAATTTAGCGAAGTCCATCACATTTTCATGGAAGAAACAGGGGAAATTTTCACCAAAATTATGACCTGGTGATAATTGCTTGCTATAAAAGATTTTTTGTTTAATTCTCCTAGCGCCTCTATACCCACCTATACAGAAATCCCCCAAAGCTGCACTAGCACAATGGGGGGATTTTCGGCGAGCTCATGTCAGACGTCAGACGTCACAGAATACGCGCGCTTGTTAATTTATTTGTAGCAGAAATGAGCGTCCAGCCAGTTACTCCCTGCCTTTGTGTCATGAGTCAAGGTGCCCTCTATGTTGATTCGAGCTATAGCCGCAGTAAATCCGACGATATAAGCCTCCTTAATCAACGCGGCGCACTGATCGTGCACCCGGTCGATCATTTCCTCCATGCCTTCTGCAGTAACTACGATAGGATCGCCCCCATGAACATATTGCAATGATTCGGGGAAATATTCATTCCACAATTCGTAGCCCTCGAACGGGTCGAGAGCGTCCACCACTTCCTTATACACGGGGTCGCCCTCAGCGATTTTTTCCGCCAGCAGTCCTGCTAATTTTGATGCTTCCTTACGTTCATTCTGATATTTACTTTCCATGATATTTTCTCCTATTCGATTTCGCCCCGTGAATGCTCACAGGGTATTGTGATATAATGGGGATGGCCGGTGAAATGCCAAATCATCGGCCGCCCCTGCCCGGTTCATTGCCCATGAGCCGGGCTTTTCCTTTGCAAGAAATCCGCGTCCCCCGTTCGCCTGGTGGCGGGCTGCTGCTCTCCAGATAGGAAAAAATGCAACCCCCTCACCGATACGACGAAGGCGCCGCCGGAATTTTGAAACAATCCCCCCTCACTTTTCGAAGCTCTTTCGAGCCTCTTTCCTCGCTAATTCCTCGTGAACGTTTCACCGCTTCATCGCCGCTTCATTTCCTGTTTCGCCTGTTCATGGCCTGTTCAAGTAACTGCTTCCAGGTGATAGCCACACGGGATCAGTGATCGTGTGCAACAAAAAGCAACACCGTTACGCCTACTGTTACGCCTACCGTTACGCTCTCTGTTACGCCTGTTACGTTTTCCGTTACGCCTAGCGTTACGCTTCCTGTTACGCTTCTGTTACGCTTACCGTTTCACCTGTTCGTTGGTGATGGTCACACGGGGGACAGGGTCACAAGGGGCGGAAAGGGCGCTTTTCCCTATACTTTCTATATATCCCTTTCTTTCTCTATATAAGAAAGTAGGTGGGATATAGCCTAAAGCGCCCCTTGCGCCCCTTTCTCAAGAATTGTAGTAAAAGCTTTCAGCTTGATTCCCAAAAGGAAACGAACGCCATTACTCTTTGTCCGCCTAAACTCGTGACTTTGCACCATGACTTGATAGAAGATTTTCGCACTCATCGGGAATTGTCCGTATTCCTCGCGGTACACCTTTTGAAACAGATTGTATAAGCGGGCTTGCTCTACTCTGTAATCCTCCCCCACCTCACAATAGCTGGCGATAAAGTCCCCTATGTAATCATTGCTATCAAAGAATTTCGCCGTTGCCTTCCTCACCGCTGCTGGCGGCGTCAGACCTTCCCGCCGATACATGGTGTAACCTTCCACAAGCCATGATAGGATTTCTTCTTTCACCTCTTTTGCTTTCAGCTTTTCCGGCAAATGGACGTCCATATTTCCTTTCTCCTTTGAAAAGGTTTCAGTGAAAAGGATTTCCCGCAAACGCCGCTTTAGTGCCTGGTCGCTGGCGTCCTCGATAGTAGGCTCATAGTTTGTACTAAATACAATTGTATGAGTCGGTTCAAACTCGATATTCTTCTTCCCGTACACCTCGCGCCCCGTCAGTGTGTCCCCGCCGGTCAGTCGCTTTAGGATACCCGCGCTCAAAGTACGGCCTAAATCAGATTCCCCGCATATCGCCAGTCTCACACCCTTTAGCGCTGCTATTGTGGGTGTCGCTTTATCTCCAGCGCCCGCGCCGTTCCTGCTGGTCAGAATAATTTCCGGATTAATCGTTCGGGCATAGTCCTTTAGGAGAGTGTATAATAAATTGTGTAAATTGATGAATCCGCAATTTCACATAAGCACT
>CAVHZP010000009.1:0-20519 GCA_963640485.1 bacterium
ACGAAGTATTGCGTCATTGGGCCAGAAAGTCAGATGAAAAGCGATTTAATCAGTGGTTCCCTTGGTATTTAGAAAACCATAAAACCGCCCTGCGGGCGAAAAAAACAAGCAAACCTCGCTTCGCTCGAGAAATACACCCCCTCTGCTACGCATCTCCCCCGAAGGGGGCGATGTAAACCGAACAACCAGCCTTCGGCTGCGAAAAACCTTACAACCGCCCTGCGGGCGAAAAAACAGCACGCCATCTCTCCAGCGCCGCTCCCCTCTACCGTCATCCTGAGCGTAGCCGAAGGATCCATCATGCCAAAAGCCAGCGTTCTATTGTTTTGCAAGCCACAAAAGCGTCGGCCCTTCTCCAAGGGACGACGCTTTTATGGCTTGCGCAACATAGTGCTATAAGCGATATCATTTCCATTTCCCGCTATCCCCAATAGGTCGGTCAACGGTTACACGGTAAACGGTTACGCGGCTACGATGGGAAAGCAGGCAATCGCGAACCGACTACCGACCACTGACCACCGACTACGAAATCTCCAGCGGCGGCAGCACTAGCCAGCCTTATCCCTTATCCCTTATCCCTTATCCCTAAAAAGAGCAACAAAAAACTGTGAAGTCATGATTTCTCATTTCTTCACAGTCTTTTCTTATTCCATATCTTCCGGAAGTTCTGCGTTGGTGTACACTTCCTGTACGTCGTCGAGTTCTTCCAGTTCGTCGGTGAGGTGGGACATGGTCTGTGCAGCGTCGCCTTCGAGCTTCACATAGTTGTCCGGGACCATAGCCACTTCGGATGCTTCTGCCACGATGCCTTCTTTTTCGAGGGCGTCGGATACGGTGAGGAAGTTTTCCGGGGTGGTGGAGATTTCGTAGGCGTCTTCATTGACTTCTACGTCGTCTGCGCCGGCGTCGAGGGCGATCATCATGAGGGTGTCCTCATCAGCAGCATCTTTGCTGACGATGATGGAGCCTTTTTTCTTGAACATCCAGGATACGCAGCCGGGGGTGCCGATGCTGCCGCCGTGATGGGTGAAGGCGTGACGGATGTCTGCAGCGGCGCGGTTTCTGTTGTCGGTATTGACTTCTACGATGACTGCTGCACCACCGGGGCCGTAGCCTTCGTAGGTGACTTCGTCAAAGCCGGCGCCGGTTGCTGCGCCTACACCTTTGGCGATAGCTCTCTGAATGTTTTCTTTCGGCACGTTGTTCTGTTTCGCCTTGGTGAGGGCGAGTTTCAGACGCATGTTGCCGACAGGGTCACCGCCGCCCATGCGGGCTGCGATGGTAATTTCCTTGGAAATTTTGGTGGTGATTCTAGCGCGGATGGCGTCAGTTTTGCCTTTCTTGCGCTTAATGTTTTCCCACTTGGAATGTCCGGACATAGTTGGTTATTCCTCCTTATTGTTCCACCAGGGTTCGCCCAGAAGGCGGTCGAGGATGATGGCTACGGCGCTTCTCACGCAGAGGTGGTTGTAAGTGCCGGCGCCGTAGATGGGTTCCACGATGTAGTCGAATTGTTTCATCATTTCTTTGGTCATGCCGAAGCCTGTGCCGAAGAGGATGAAAATCGGGGTGTCTTCGTCGTGGATTTTCCTACGCATGTCTTTGTAGGAGATGGTATTGGGATAGACGCGGGCGTCGGTGGTGACGATGGCCGGTTTCTTGCCGGTTTCTTTTTCAATCCAGGAAATAGCGTCTTCCAGTGTGGGGACCAGTTCGGTCTCTTCGAAGGCTTCTTTCCGGTTCACGTTGTAGTGCACGCCGCCGCCGGTTTTCCAATGGTTCATGATGCGGCTCGCCATGTCTCTTTGTGCTTCTACGGGATGCACGATGAAGTAGCGTTTCACATCATAGGTTTTTGCCGTGCGGGCAATGTCATGGAGGTCATAGTTGGTCAAAGCGGTAGTGACCACTTCCATGTGTTTGTTGTAAATAGGGTAGTGGATGAGCCCGATATACACAGGTGCCATTACGCTTCCTCCTCTTCTATTTCCGCCATGAGTTTCTGATCTGCTTTGGTCAAAGTGAGTTTCTCTAAGAGGTCCGGCCGGCAGTGTTTGGTGCGCCTTAGGGCTTCCTTCCTGCGCCATTTGGCGATGTTGGCATGATGGCCCGAGAGGAGCACTTCCGGTACTTTCCAGCCGTTGTAGTCGGCGGGCTTGGTGTACTGGGGGTACTCGAGGATGGGTTCATAGAAGGAGTCGCCGGGGGCGCTGCCTGCGTCGCCGAGGACACCGGGGACCATGCGAGCCACGGCGTCAGCGATGACCATAGCGCCCAGTTCTCCGCCGGTCAGGACATAGTCGCCGATGGAGATGAGTTCGTCGGCGAGATGCTCTTCCACGCGGTGGTCTACGCCTTCGTAGTGTCCGCAGATGAGGACGAGGTGGTCGTAGTCGCGATGGAGCTGCTTTGCCTTGTCCTGTGTGAAGGGGGCACCGGCAGGAGAGAGAAATATGACCCTATCCCGTGGCCCTTTTTCCGGCAGGACATGCTGGGTGGCATCAAAAAGAGGCTGGCACATCATCAGCATCCCAGCCCCACCTCCGCAGATCGTATCATCTACCTGCCCATGGCGGCTCTTTGTGAAATCTCTGGGATTTGTCACGGCCATGTCCATGAGTCCGGCGCTCAAAGCTCTTTTGATCATGCTCTGATTGAAAAAGGCTTCGATAAACTCCGGGAACAGGGATAGGATATCGATTTTCATATATGTCTCCTGCAATGAATTGGTACGTTTCGGCTCGCGGTGGAGAATTTAATTGGCTAATCGGTTTAGTAGTCGATTTTAGTAGTCGGTAGTCGGGGCGTGTTTGACGCTAGTGTCAGCAGGCAGAATCATTATGTTACGCTAGCCCTAAGACGTCGCCCCTTGGAGAAGGGGCGACTCATGTAGGGCTAGCGAAAAATAGCAAGAAAGCGGTCCGATGTCTGGCATCTGACCGTCTGCGACTTCTCGCGCCTGGCCAACCCCCGCCCTTTAGAAGCGGAGCATCATCCGGCCTGCGGCCACCTTCTTCAGAGAAGAAGGCAAATAGCGGAGCATCAACCTTCTTCAGCGAAGGAGGTCTAATCACTCAATCCCACTCCATGAGTCTCACGGTCATGGTGCCCTGTTCCAGGTCTACGGCCAGGATGCAGGGGGGGATGGCGGGGATGAGGAGGTCTTTGCCTTCGGGGGTTTTGACGCTATACACATTATTGGCTTTGGTCTCGATGATTTCCGAGAGTTTGCCCACGGGGGCGCCGTCTTCGGTGATCACATCGAGTCCCAGGAGCTGGTAATAATAATAGGTGCCGTCTTTCCTTTCGGGCAGCTCAGAGGCGAGGACTTCCACGTCCAGGTTGCGCATCCTTTCGGTCTGGTTTCTATCTTCGACGCCTTCCACGTGGAGAATATAGATATTCTTGTGGGGACGGGAAGAGAGGAGTGTGTATTTCACACCGCCAATCCAGAGGTGTTTCAGGGATTTCAAAACCTGGGGCCGATCAATTTCCGGGAACATACGCAAATCACCCCGCACACCATGCGGGGCTACGATTCGGCCAATGATTACTTTTTCATCGGATTTCATATCATTCACGGAAAGCGATAATCTTACCGTCTTCAACCAGGATTTCGCCGCCAACGATGTTGTTCATATCGTCGCCGATATGAATGGTCACGAGGCGGTTGATCGGTGCGCGGTTGAGTTCAGCACCGATAGCGAGCTTTTCCAGGTGTTCTTTGTCGTTTTCCAGTTTTTCTTTCACCTGACGCATCTGGGCTTTCTGAGCCTCGTAGGATGCGCGCATTTGAGAAGCTACCTGGATATTGACTTTTGCCTGTTCAGCAATTTTGCCATTTGCTTCGAATTCGAGCTGAGCCATGTCGTGTTCTACACGAGAGAGGTTCGTAGCGATTTCGTTCAGCAAAGTGGTCTTCAGGGTCTCTGTCAGCTTGGATTTCACAGCGACAGGGACAAGGATCTGCATTTCGTCCATAAGGGCACCTCTTAGATAATATCCACAGCCACCTTGCGGTTTTCACGCAATGCGCCTGCTTTCACAACGGTGCGGATGGCATTGGCAATCCGGCCTTTTCTGCCAATCACTTTTCCCATATCTTCAGGAGCGACATGGACCTGGTAAATCTCCAGGCTGCCTTTCTGAACGAAGGAGACAGTGACTGCATCAGGGTTCTTTACAAGAGCCTTAACCAGTGTTTCCACCAATTCAGTCATACTGCCCTCCTTATTTCTTTGCTTCAGCAAACTTAGCGAGGACGCCGTTCTTTCTCAGGATGGAACGAACGGTGTCGGTCGGCTGTGCGCCTTTTCCGAGCCAGGACAGAACCTTTTCTTCATCAATCTTTACCGGAGCGTCCAGTTTAGCCGGATCGTACCAGCCGACAGTGTCGGTCGGAGCGCCGCTTCTAGCTGCTTTGGCATCGATGACAACGATACGGTAGAAGGGGTTCTTCTTAGCGCCCATACGGGTCAAACGAATTTTTAACATTGAAATTTCACCTCCTTGAAATGGTCTCGATTATTTACGGAACATCCCGGAGAGACCGCCAAGGCCTCCCAGTTTGGATGGGTTTAACTGTTTCCCTTTCATCTTCTTCATGGTTTTCTGCATATCCTGGAACTGCTTCATTACGCGATTCACTTCCTGGATCTTCACGCCGGCGCCGTTGGCGATACGCTTGCGGCGACTGCCATTCAGGAGCTTCACATTGGCTCTTTCCTGGGGCGTCATGGAGAGGATGATGGCTTCGATGTGCTTGATTTCCTTGCCATCGAGGTCAATGTCTTTCAGCTGGTCCTTGAACTTCGCCATGCCGGGAAGCATGCCGAGGATGCTCTGGAAGGAGCCGAGCTTTCTGACTTGTTTGAGTTGCTTCAGGAAATCGTCGAGGGTGAATTCCCCTTTGCGAATCTTTCCTGCTGCATCTTTCATGGAGTCAGTATCCATGTTTCTCTGGGCTGTCTCAATCAGCGTAGCGAGGTCGCCCAGGTCGAGGATACGTCCCGCCATGCGGTCAGGGTGGAAATCCTCCAGGCCGCCATCCAGTTTTTCGGATACGCCGATCATTTTGATCGGTTTGCCGGTGACGGTTTTGATGGACAGTGCAGCACCGCCTCTGGCGTCGCCATCCATCTTGGTGAGGATGGTGCCGTCGATGCCCAGATTTTCATCGAAGGCTTTGGCGGTATTCACGGCGTCCTGACCGGTCATGGAGTCCAGGACCAGGAGGATTTCGTGGGGGTGCACTTGGGATTTGATATTTCTAAGCTCCGCCATGAGCTTCTCATCAATGGTGAGTCGGCCGGCGGTGTCGAGGATGATGATGTCGCGGTTGTAGGCCTTCGCGGTGTCTACAGCAAGCTGGGCAATGCGGACAGGATCCACATTGGGAGGCATGCGGTAGACCGGTACATCGGTCTGCTGACCAAGGACTTCCAGCTGTTTGATAGCTGCCGGACGGTACACGTCGCAGGCTGCCAGCATGGGGCGATGGCCTTTTTTCTTAAACATCAGAGCCAGCTTGCCGGCGGTGGTAGTCTTGCCGGCGCCCTGGAGACCTACGAGCATGATGATGGTCATGCCGGAGGAGGACAGGGAAATCTTGCTCTGGGTGCCGCCTAAGAGTTCAGTCAGTTCATCGCGAACGATCTTGATGACTGTCTGGTCCGGTTTCAAGCTGCCGAAGACTTCCTCTCCCATGGCTTTTTCGCGAACATGGGCAATGAAATCTTTCGCTACTTTGAAATTGACATCGGCTTCCAGAAGCGCCCGGCGTACCTCACGGAGTGCTCCATCGATATCGCTTTCAGAAAGCTTGCCTTTCCCGCGGAGATCTTTGAAAGCTGACTGCAGCTTGTCTCCTAAATTTTCAAATGGCATCCGGTCACCTTCATTCTGTCAAAACTTTCAAAAGACTTTCCGCTTCCTTCTTCGCATTCCCAGGAATGAAGGAAAGAAGTCTCCCTGCCGCCTCGCCTCTCTTCTTCTTGAGGGAAGCCAGGTGGAGCGCCGCCTCGTAAGAGAGAAGCTGCTCCTCCCCGTGGCGCATGGCATCATGCACCGCCTGCCGGGAAATATGGAAATATGCGGCAATCTCAGCAAGTGTGAGATTTTCATTATAATAGAGATCCAGGCAGTCTCTCTGCCTTTCCGTCAGAAGAGCTCCGTAACAGTCCAGAAGCTCACTCTTTTCTACAATGTTTTCAATAGACATAGTATCACCACAACGAGTGATATTATATCCTATAAAGAAATCGCTGTCAAGGGATTTTGCTTTACAAGTTTCTTTGGGGTTGGCGCTAGGGGGTTAGTAATCAGTAATTAGTAGTCAGTGATCAGGGCGCGTTTGACGATGGAGCTACATAGAGATACTACCGCTATCGGTTTAGTAGTCGGTAGTCGGTGGTCGGTGGTCGGTGGTCGGGGCGCGTTTGGCTGCTTCCCCACTTCCGTGATCCGTTTGTGTCACCGTAGCCCGCGCTGCTTGCGATAGCGAGAAATGGAAATGCTATCGGCTAACGCCGACTGTTACTCATGTAAGGCTTACATAACATATTCAGCTTACCGCCAGCAAAGCCATCACCCGCCCTACGGGCACCCTCTTCAGGGAAGAGGGCTTAAGCGCATTTGACTAAGCAGCCAAATGTGCCCTGACTACTGATCACTGATTACTGATCACTAAACCCCCAGCGCTTTTCCCGCCACACTAAAAAATCCCCCACCGGAGATCACCCAGTGAGGGATTTTTATTTCTAACAAATTAGCCTACGATGTTGCCAGCGTATACAGCGTATTCTTTTTCCAGAGCTTCTGCTTTCTTGGAAAGTTCTACCTGCAGGTCAGATGCGGTGTCGTAGTCTGCTGCTTCGAGAGCTTCTTTCAATTTGGTTGCAATGGATTTAGCTGCTTTGGTGTCTTTGATGAGTTCGTATTTCTTAGCGAGGATAGCTTCCCAACGTTCTTCGTCCAGTTCGTCTTCGCTTTCCAGTTTCTTGAAGCCTTTAACGAGAGCTTCGGTAGCCGGGATGATGCGGTCTACCAGTTCATTTTCCCAACGGTAAACGATGGAGTCGAGGAAGGAAGCCACGATGGTTTCGTTCAGGCTGTCGCCAGCGGTGATGACAGCTGCTTTTTCCGGGGAAGCTTTCATGGTTCTTACATTTTCCCAAACGGTTGCCGGCGGTTTGCCGAAGGCAGCGTCGCGTTCTTCCTGTGTGAAGTCTTCGAATACGTTGTCTTCGCAGCGGTAAGCTCTGCCAGCTTCGAGGTAGTCAGCAGCTTCGCCCGGTTTCTTGGAGAGTTCTGCCAGGAGTTCTGCCGGGCTCTTGCCGGAGGTGATGGCATAGGTGATGCCGTCGAGAGCGGTGAGGAAGAGGCAGGAAGCAGCCAGGTAGGTGTTGGTGAACGGGTTCGGAGCGCGGAGTTCAAAGCGGGTAGCTTTCGGGTTTTCGATGTCGCGAACCAGGCCGATGAGGATGGTTCTGTTACGGGACGGAACTTCCGGATTGTGGCCCAGGGAGGTAACGATGCAGACCGGAGCTTCGAAGCCCGGTTTCAGACGGTTGAATGCATCGGTGGTGGAGGATACGAATGGGTTGGTAGCTTCGTAGTTTTTCAGGATGCCCATGATGAAGCCGTAGCCGATGGTGGAGAGGAAATCTTCTTTCATATCCAGCGGAGCCAGGAGGTTCATGGACTTGCCGTTTTTCAGGGTTGCGCAGATGCCGACGTGGGTGTGTTCACCACTGCCTGCTACGCCGATGATCGGTTTTGCCTGGAAGGAAACGTCGAGGCCGTATTTGCGGAATACTTCACGAATGACGATGCGGGCTTCCAGTTCGTTATCTGCTGCCTGCAGCGGGTTCATGGAGAAGAGCCAGTCCAGTTCCAGCTGTTCGCATACGTCTACGGTGTGGCCAGCGTCATCGACTTTCGGTTTGATACCGCCGACTTCTTTGTGGCCCATTTCTACATGCATGCCGCGAGCGTCCAGTTCTTCGATGGCTTCTTCCATCGCGGTACGGACGTTGCCGCGCATTCTCTGCCAGTACTGTTCCTGCAGTCTCTGGGAAATGGAGAGGTGCTGTACGGTTTCGGTTTCGCTCGGGGTCTTGACCCAGAATTCCAGTTCGGTGCCGATGGTGAATTTAATGTCTTCGATGTCATCGAAGTTTACGCCTTCCATGCCTTTGATTACTTTGCCGCCGGCGAGAAGTTCTTTCAGTTTAGCACCTACATAAGCGCAGGAGTCTTTCAGAATCGCACGGGAGTCAATGTATTTGCCATTGTGGAGCAGGAAGCATGGAATGCGGAGGGTGCCTACCGGACGGCCATTGCTGTAGAGATTTTCTTCATTGTAGTCTACGTACCAGTTTACGGTGGGGTCAGCAACCATATCTACGCGGGCATCGTTCAGGGTAGCGATGTTCATGAGAACAACGGAGGAGCCGTCGGTCTGTACAGCGGTGCCTGCGAAGAAGTCGTCATAGTTTTTCAGGAACAGTTCGATCGGCACTTTTTCATCGGTGTCGTTGCCGGCGAGGTCGATGCCTACGAGAGATACGAAACGGATTTCCGGATGGGTTTTGAGGAGTCCCAGGACACCTTCTTTGCCGAATTCACCGGATGGGATGTAGTAAAGCAGATCGTTGTTAATCATTTTGAATTCCTCCTAAAAAAATATTTTCTATATAAATGAAATGGATGTACACAGGTTTGGTTTCAGATTTTCTAAGTCACTGGCAGAACCCTAGTATAGAGTTACCGTATTGTTTTTTCCAAAGGATTCTCATTTTTCCAGAAAAACACCCCCTTGGCCGAAGCCGTGATTTCTTTTGAAATATAAAAATGACCCATCTTGCGCGTAGCATAGAATGGGTCATCTTTGGCCATTGTTTTATTGTAATGAAGATCTGAAAGGGAAATCAGTCGAGAATGTTCAGCGCATAGACGCGATATTCTTTTTCCAGAGCTTCCGCTTTCTTGGCAATTTCCTGCTGCAGATCCGAAGCGGTGTCATAGTCACCGGCTTCGAGAGCTTCTTTCAGGCGGGTGCAGAGGCATTTTTCATCTTCTGTATCCTTCGCCAGCTCGATGCGCTTTGCCTTGATAGCTTTCCAGCGTTTTTCGTCGAGCTTGTCATCATTATCCAATTTTTTATATCCTTTCACAGCGGCTTCGGTGCCTGGAATGATGCGGTCAATGAGCTCATTCTTCCAGCGGTACACGATGGATGCCATGAAGGAGTCTACGATCTGGGCAGAGAGTGTGCCGCCCTTGGTGAGAGCTGCCACTTTGTCCGGATTTGCTTTCATAATTTTTACATTTTCCCATACCGTAGCCGGCGGTTTGCCGAATACAGCATCCCGTTCTTCCTGGGTGTAGTCTTCGAATACGTTGTCTTCGCAGCGGTATTCTCTGTCCTTTGCCAGGTAGTCCGCTTCTTCTCCTGCTTTCTTGGAGAGTTCTGCAAGGAGCGCTTCCGGAGATTTGCCGGAGGTCACTGCATACTCGATGCCATGGAGAGCGGTGAGGTAGAGGCAGGAAACAGCGAGATAGGTATTGGTGAACGGGTTCGGCGCGCGGAGTTCGAAACGGGTAGCTTTCGGATTTCCGATGTCGCGGATGAGCCCGATCAGGATGGATCTGTTTCTGGACGGAAGTTCCGGTTTGTGTCCCAAAGAGGTGACGATACATACCGGCGCTTCGAATCCCGGTTTCAGACGGTTGAAAGCGTCTGTGGTGGAAGAAACGAATGGATTGGTGGCTTCGTAGTTGTTCAGAATGCCCATAATGAAGCCATAGCCGATGGTAGAAAGGAAATCAGCTTCCATATCTTCCGGAGCCAGGAGATTGATGGTCTTGCCATTTTTCAGAAGAGCTGCAAAGCCTACATGGGTGTGTTCGCCGCTGCCGGCTACGCCATTGATCGGTTTCGCGCGGAAGGAAACGTCCAGCCCATTTCTTCTGAATACTTCACGAATGACGATGCGGGCTTCCAATTCATTATCAGCTGCCTGCAGCGGATTGGTGGAGAAAAGCCAGTCCAATTCCAGCTGTTCGCATACGTCGAAAATGTTTCCATCATCATCAACTTTCGGTTTGATACCGCCCACTTCTTTGTGGCCCATTTCTACATGCATGCCGCGGGCATCAAGTTCTTCGATAGCCTGTTCCATGGCGGTGCGGACATTGCCGCGCATGCGCTGCCAGTACTGTTCCTGCAGGCGCTGGGAAATGGAAAGGTGCTGCACCGTTTCCTTTTCGCTGGGGGTCTTCACCCAGAATTCCAGCTCGGTGCCGGTGGTGAATACGATATCCTGGATTTCAGAGAATGGGAAATTTTCCATGCCCTTCACCTGAGCACCTACCAGAAGCTTTCTCAGGCTGTCGGCTACGTATTCGCAGGATGCTTTCAGAATGGAGCGGGAGTCGATGTAATGACCATTATGGATGAGGAAACTGGGGATGCGGAGTGTACCGATCGGAAGTCCGGTTTCTTCATCGATATTGTCATCGTTATAGTCTACATACCAATTCACGGTGCTGTCGGCTACCATGTCCACACGAGCATCGTTCAAGGTTGCAATATTCATAAATACCACAGAAGAGCCGTCGGTCTGGACAGCTTTCCCTGCGAAGAAATCTTCATAGTCTTTCATGAAAATTTCCATGGGAATACGTTCATCTGTGTCATTGCCTGCCAGGTCAATCCCTACCAGAGAGACGAACCGAATTTCCGGATGCTGAGCCAGGAGCGAAAGTACCCCTTCTTTGCCATACTGACCAGCGGGAACGCAGTACAATAAGTTTTTGTTCATTTGAGTCCTCCTATAGACTGTTTGTGAAACTTCGCCATTTTTTATTCATAAATTTCTATGTGTATCAATAGAAAATGACCCATCCCAAATGGAATGAGTCATCTTTGACGCAGCATATGAACTTATGCACTAAGGATACACCACGTTTCTTACTTTGTCAAGCCTAAAGCTTATGCCAGGAGCTTCCGAACAATCTGATTGATCAGTTTGCCGTCAGCCTGTCCTTTCAGCTTCGCCATGACAGCTTTCATCACAGAGCCCATGTTTTTCTGCCCAGGATCCATCGCATCCACGATTTCCTTCACTGCTGCTTCGACGGCTTCTGCTGTCATTTCTGCAGGAAGGTACTTTTCCAGTACATCGATTTCTGCTTTGGTCTGTTTAACCAGGTCTTCTCTCCCGGATCCATCAATTTCAGCGAGAGTTTCCTTACGCTGTTTGACTTCTTTACGGAGTACCGCAAGAACCTGATCATCATTGAAGTCCGCGTGTCCGTTGTCGATTTCAGCCTGCCGAATATGCGCACGAGCCATACGGATCGTGTTCAGTGCAAGCTTACCTTCTTCTTTTGCTTTCATGGCTTCTTTCATATCCACCATGAGCTGTTCTTTAATTGACAAAACCAATCACCTTACAACCTATTACTTAAACTTACGTTTTCTAGCGGCTTCAGATTTCAGTTTACGTCTAACGCTGGGCTTTTCATAATGTTCACGTTTTCTTACTTCAGAAAGAACCCCGGCTTTTTGGCAGGAACGTTTAAATCTGCGAAGAGCACTATCAAGAGTTTCGCCCTTTTGAACTTTGATTTCAGACATCTATATCCCTCCCTCCCAATAAGACTGATGGGGTGCTATTGCACACTTATACAGTATAAATGACAATCTCTTTTCTGTCAATCTGTTTTAGAAATAATTGAGTATTTTAGTTTGGTTAGCGGTAGATGTTTAGTAGTCAGTAATCAGTGGTCAGTAATCAGGACGCATTTAACGCCAGTTCGTACTAAGATGTAATGCCCGCTATGGAAACACTGGCGTGCAAAACGTCCTGACTACTAATTACTGATCACTGATTACTACCCCACCAGCCCTTGCTAATCGGATTCTCCCCCAGCTGCCTCCCCAATCGATAGGCTTATTTTTCCTCTGGAAAAGGCGGCCATCCCATTTCTTTGCCACCAATGATGTGGGCGTGGAAATGGAAAACAGACTGGCCTGCTTTTTCACCGGTATTCATGACCAGGCGGAAGCCGTCTTCTTTCAGGCCAGCTTCTTCGGCAATCTTCTTTACTACCAGGAAGAAATCAGCAAAGTTTTTGTTGTACTCTTCATCGAAAGCCAGGATGTTGTCTACATGATGCTTCGGAATCAAGAGGATGTGCACCGGAGCAGCCGGTTCGATGTCTTTGAATGCGAACCAGTTTTCATCTTCATAGACCTTGGTGCTCGGGATTTCGCCTTCTGCGATTTTACAGAAAATGCAATCTGCCATAGTATGGCCTCCTTATATAATATATAGAATAAATAATAGGATTACGGTTTGAATGATAAGGACTTGATTACCGCTATCGGTTTTGTAGTCGGTAGTCGGTGGTCGGTGGTCAGAACGCGTTTACCGCAAACTTACCTCCTTCCTTTGGAAGGGCGGGTAAATGTGCCAATCGACTCCAATTCCTGATCACTGACTACTAATTACTGATTACTATCCCCCTCAAGCCCTCATCCGTGACCTCTTCCACCTGTACTTCGTACATATGTCCCCGTTCCACGCCTTCACTCTGAATGGTGACGCGGATGTATTCATCGGTCAGGCCTTCGTACCAGCCGTCTTTGATTTCTTCAGCCAGGACGTGGACGGTCTTACCAAGGAACTGGGAGCGGTAGGCGAGAGCGATTTCATCTTCCAGCGCCTGCACACGATGAACGCGGTCTTTTTTCACCTCATTGGACACCTGGTTCGGGTAGGTGGCCGCCGGGGTACCGGTGCGCTGGGAATAGGGGAATACGTGGATACCGGAGAACCGGATTTCTTTCAGGGTCTCCAATGTTTCCTGGAAGTTCTCTTCCGTCTCGCCGGGGAAGCCGACGATGAGATCGGTGGTGAGCGCCAGACCGGGAATTTTTTCCCGTAGCTCGGAAATCAGAGCTTTGTACTTCGGCAAGCGGTAGTGGCGGTTCATGCCTTTCAGCACGCTGTCGGAGCCGGACTGGATGGGGAGATGCAGGTGACGGCACACTTTCGGTTCGTCCTGGATGATCTGGATCAGCTCTTCGGAAAGCTCTACTGATTCGATAGAGCCCAGACGAATGCGAAGCAGATCGGGGATTTCCACCAGCTCAGAGACCAAAGTCGAGAGGGAGGTGCCATCGTGCAAGTCTTTGCCATAATTTCCCAGGTGGATGCCGGTCAGCACCACTTCGCGATAGCCACGGGCCACCAGTTTTCGGATTTCTGCCACCGCATCGGATTGTTTTCTGGATTTCAAGCGGCCGCGAGCGTAAGGAATAATGCAGAAGGTGCAATAGTTATCGCAGCCTTCCTGTACTTTAATGAAGGCGCGGGTCTTCACTTCCCCTTCGGGATCTACCTCCATATTTTCGAAGTCCTTCACCTTCATGATGTCGACCACTTCATTCAAAGGGCCGTCGCTATGTCTTGCCGCTTCTACATACTCTACAATCTTCGTGCGGTTCTGATGTCCTACGATGACATCGATGTCTCCCATCTCTTCAAAGACTTCGGGAGCCAGCTGGGCGTAGCAGCCCGCTACAGCGATAACCGCCCGGGGATGGGCGCGGCGGATACGGCGCACCATCTGTCTGGATTTCCTGTCACCCACACTGGTGACAGAGCAGGTATTGATGACGTACACATCCGCATCGTCACCTTCTGCCGGGGCGTAGCCATTTCGAATGAAAAGGGTACGCATCGCGTCGCTGTCATACTGATTGACCTTGCAGCCAAGCGTGATGAAGGACACGGTCTTCTTGTTTTCTACATTTTTATTTTCCATGATTCCTATTATAGCATATGATTTCATGATTAGGGATAGAGGGTTCGTAATCAGTGATTGGTGTTCGGTAGTCGACGCGATTCCTTGCTACCTCATCGTAGCCGTAAACGAATCACGGACCTGGGGAGGCAGCCAAGCACACCTTATCCCTTATCCCTTATCCCGTATCCCTTCCCCCTTCTCCCTTATCCCTTGTCCCCACAAACTTCCCCCTTGACATTCCCGCTGAAAGATTTATAATATGGAATATCTAATGAAGTTAATTACTTTTTGGAGGAGCTATATGAAAGACAACGAAGCCGCACGAAATTTAGTAGAGAGCATGAAAATTATTTTCCTTGGGCCCATTCGTGATGCCGAAGAGCTTTTGAAGGGGGAGACCCCTGTCCTCTGCCATATTTCTGAAAAAGGAAAAATCACGCCCACGGAACTGGCGCGGCACTTCTCTCTGTCCACGCCGCGAATCGCAACCATTTTGAATCATCTGGAAGAAAAGAAATGGATTCACCGCATCCACGACACCGAAGACCGCCGGAAGGTTTTTATCTACCCCACCGCCGCCGGACACGCCCAGGCTGATCTCAAAATCGAAGAGCTCCAAAAGAAATGCGATGACCTCCTTTCCGCTCTCGGTGAGAAGGACGCGGAAGAATATCTGCGGCTTACCCATAAGGTGGCAGCACATTTGAAAAAGAATTAAGCATGCTTACCGATGGTGATTTAGTAATCAGTGATCAGTAGTCAGTAATCAGGGCGCATTTCCCGCCGGTCATACATATCGGAGCAATCGCTATGCGAGAATAGCGTCAATTGCGCCCCGACTACCGACCACCGACTACCGACTACTAAACCGCTATCCCTCCCCCTCCACTTTATCCATCCGCTTCACAGCGGATTCTCTTTTTGCTCTATTATCTAATACTATTAGCTACTTATCCTATTAGTTTCATTTTCGATATCCATACCGTGGATTTCAGTCTTTAGAATCATCCAAAAGCCGGTATGCCCCCCAATACCCCGGAAAAGAATTCCCCCTTTTCCTTCCGGCAAGGATATGCTCTCTCCGTTCTCTGGATTGGAATCTACGGTATGGGTATCGAAGGATTTCTCACAAAGGAGTTTTTTCTATGACTGTGAAAACACGCCCGCAAAAAGTTTTTATTACCTTCGTTATCCTTCTCGTCCTATCAGGTCTGGTACTGCTGTACCAGGGCTTCGACCCGGTACAGCAGGCGAAGGTCAGGAAGGACGGGATCCTGACCGCCGAGCAAGTGAAGGTATCCTTCGACTCCGTCAGCGGCCGCCTCATTCGCGAAGCGGTGAAGGAAGGCGACCATGTGCAGAAAGGCGATGTGCTGATGGTCATCGACTCCACAGACATTGACCTCTCCATCGAAAAGACGGAAGCCCAGATTGCACAGCTAGACGCGCAGATCGCCGCACAGAGCGAAAGCATCGACATCGGATTTGCCCAGGCGGACACCACGGAAATCCAGACTTTCCGCCAGATCGATATGCAAAAGGCGGCCATCGAGTCTGCGAACTCCACTTACGAGACCAAGCTCTCCGATTTCAAACGTATGGAAAAGCTGGCAGAGGAAGGGGCGATTTCCCACAAGGAATTGGATGCTTACAGAAATAGCATGGAAGTGGCTCGCGCCAATGCGATTTCCGCAGCCAATGGCCTCAATCAACTCTTAGGCGGCGCGGTAGACACCGGCGACACCGACAGCCTGGTGCTCCCCACCATCGTGAACCAGCGCGCTGAAGTCAGCAACCAGAAGAATACCCTTGCCAGCCTGAAGCAGCAGAAAAAGCAGCTGGAAGTGGCACTGAAAGAACTGAAAGTCGACCAGGGCCGTCTGGTACTCAGGGCGCCGGAAGCCGGCAAGATTCTGAAAGTCATCGCCAAAGAAGGGGAAATGATCACCCCCAATTCCCCTGTCATTCTCCTGGAAAGTGAAAGAACCTACTACGACATCTACGTCCCGGAAAATGATTTAGGAAATCTGAAAGAAGGCAGCAGCCTCGAAGGCACCACCATCGCCGGCGGCATCAAGGTGCCGGGCACCGTCCGCCTCGTTGCCCGGGCTGATGGATTTGCAGATTTCAAAATGTCCCGTGAAAAAAGCTCCGCCGACATCACCAGCTTCCAGGTGCGTATCTATACGGAGCATGTGGACAATGTGATCCCCGGCATGACCATCGAGGTACATCATGATCAATTCTCTAAAAAGTGAAATCAACTTTCTCTTCTCCGGCATGGGCATGCCCTATGAAAAGGTGTGCCTCATCGTGGCCCTCTTCGTCACCATTATCATCACCGTAATCCTGGGAAATAATATGGCCCGCGATGTGCCGGTGGCGGTGATTGATCTGGACCACTCCCGCTACAGCCAGGAAATGGTGAACCGCATCGACTCCTCAGCCAATATGCGGGTGGCCGCTGTGGTCTATACCGCCCAGGATCCGCAGAAATTCATGGCCCAGGATAAAAATTACGCCGTCATCGTACTGCCCAAGGACTTGGAAAAGAAGCACTATGCCGGCGAAGAAACCTCCATCGGTCTCTTCTGCGATAACAGTAATACATCCTTGAATGCGAATATCCGCTCTGCCATGAGTTCTATGGTAGCCATGGAAAACACCACTATTTCCACCAGCACCGCCTCGGGCATGAGCCTTAGCGAGCGTATCCTCTTCAACCCCGCGAGCTCTTCCAGTAATGGCGTCGTCCAAGGCTTCCTCTTCATGTTCTCCTCCATGTTCTTCACCCTGGCCACCATCGGCATGGTGCCAAGGCTAAGAGAAACCGGCGAGTGGGAAAGCATCCTGAAAACAGGAAATCCCATGGCCCTCGCTATCCGCCTCCTCCCCTACATGGGCTGCCTCCTGGTAGCGCTCTTCGTGGGCCTGGCGGTGCTCCGCCTGTGGGGCGACATGGTCTTTGGCGGTAATGTATTGGAATTCTTACTCACTCAGTTTTTGTATACCCCGGCCCTGGGACTTCTCTCTCTGCTCTTTGGCTGGGGCGCCGCAAACCCCGGCGTCGCCGGCGGCCGCATGGTCTTCCTGATTCCCGCGGGCTTCGTCTTGGGCGGCCAGTCCCTTCCGATGTCCCTCAACCCCTCCTGGGTCACTGTCCTCGCCCACTTCTTCCCCCTCACCTGGGAATTCAATTTCGTCCGCGACATCATCATCCGCGGCACCCACCTATGGGAAATGCCCGATATCATCGGCGGCTTTTTCCTCTATCTCGCTGTGATTCTCGCCTATTTCTATTACCGGTTCCATAAGAGTGCAGAGCAGGTTGCTGAGAAAGAAGCCGCTCTCACCGCATTTAACGCTGAATGGGAGAAATAATGATGAAATCCAAAGACCTCAAACAAATCCTCGTCCCCGTAGACGGCTCGAAAGAATCCATTTCCGCCTGCCGCTGGGCCACCACCATCGCCGAAGCCACCGGCGCCTCCATCACCCTCCTCCATGTGGTGGATCTCAATGAGAAAATGACCTCCTTCGACCGGGTCTCCATGAGTGGCTACATCCCCGAAGTCCTAAGGCTCCAGGGCCAGGAAATGTTGGATCAATACCTCTCTCACATGCCCAAGACCATCACCATCCATCCCCAGCTCCGCGCCGGCTCTCCCCACCAGACCATCGCCCAGGCGGCGAAAGAACTCCGCCCCGACTGGATCCTCATGGGCAGCCGCGGCGCCAGCAACCTCCGCGAAATCGTCATGGGCTCCGTGTCCCAATACGTCCTTCACCACGTCTCCTGCCCGGTTATGATCATTAAAGACGAGACGGAAGAGGCGTAAAGCTTGCTTTGCGCTGTCGGTTTAGTGATCAGTGATCAGTGGTCAGTAATCAGGGCGCATTCGGTCACTTCCCCATTTTTGCAATCACGGATTACTAATTCAATAGCATTAAACTCGAATCATGAACCAGTAGTTAAATGCGCCCTGACTACTGACCACTGATTACTAATTACTAATCAATCAAAGGAGTCCTACTCTTGTTCCGAAAAGACAAACCATTCATCGCCGGATGGATCTATTTCCTCCTCATGTTTCCCCTCGCCGCCATCTTGCCGGAGTCTTACGGCGAAGAGAATGGCGTCATCGAAAATCTACAAATGCTCTGGCTCTTCAGCGGCCTCATCCTTTGCGCCGCCGTCCATGACCACCGCTTCCGGGACTGGGGCGGACAGCCCTATGCCCTTTGGAAAGCCGGCATCATTTACTATTTCCTTCTCATCATGAGAGAAATCAGCTGGGGCCGCACCTTCTTCCCCACCGGAGACGGCAGCTTTATTTCCTATAGCGAAATGGGACTTTACGGTCAGCTGGTCCACCCCACCGTGGCGCTCCTGATCCTCGCCCTCCTTGTCCTTCTATACCGCGCCAAAGCATGGCGGGCGCTGATGATGACAAAGATCCCCGTCACCTCCGCCATCCTGTTTCTCCTCTTCACCGGCTTTGCCTGGGTCGGCGAACGCACTTCCTTCCCCCTCTTCCACGGAGAAGTGGCTGAAGAACTCGCCGAATTCGGATCCTATATGATGATGTTTATCATGACGAGAGACGCAGAGATGCGACTCCGCAGTAAAAATATATAAGGAGACTTCTATGGCTGAACATTTCTATACCATCAAAGATATCACCGAAATCACTGGCATCCCCGCCACCGCCCTTCGCTTCTACGACAAGCGGGGCCTTCTCACCTTCGTCCGCCGCAGCGCAAACGGCATGCGCATCTTCACCGACACCGACATTCCGAAAATCCGTACCATTCAGTTTTTAAGAAATATTGATATGCCCGTCAACGTGATCAGCCGCTTCATCGGCCTCATGCAGCAAGGCGACGCCACCGCCAGAGAAAGAAATCAGATGCTCCTCACCCACACCCAGAAGCTGGAAGAAGCACTCCTGGAATTGCAGGAAAAATTCGAAGCCTCGACCTGCTTTGAAAAAATCATAGCCGACCACCCGGCACTGGACACCACCTGCCCACCGCCGAAAAACCTGGGACTGCCGAAGAAACTGGAAAAATTTCTCTCCCGCGTACCAGTGTGAGATTAGCGGTGATACCTCTGGTGCAAACATAGTGGCATCGCCTCTAGCTTCTAGCTGCTGGCTTCTAGCTGGCTAGAGAAATATCTCGCCGAAACACAAAGAGCGTCCCACGTTTACCGGTAAAGGGAAATATTTGGCTAACTGCCAATCGCGCGCTTTGTGCCCATAGCGCTGAACGGTGAGTCTGTCGCACCAGCCGACTAGCAGCTAGAAGCCGCAGCGACATGTATGCACCAGCGGTAGCATGCAATAAAAAGGAGTCACGAGAAAAACGCTCGTGACTCCTTTTTATTTGCTCTTATTTCGCTGTCAAATCGTAAGCGCAAGGTAATTAGTACATTGAAAAACTCGTGAATGTTATAGGATAATCACTATAGCATTCACGAGTTTTTTACTTTCAGACTGCTTGAACAGCCTGGCTCCAGGGCATGTATGTGTCCAGGAGCTCCGGCGTTAGGGAATCACTGATTAAATCGTTATCATATTATTTTATCACGGTCTATTGTAGTTGGCATTTAGCAATACTTTACTTACTGCCTTTCATATCAATTGCCAATTTCTCATAATCATCCGAAATTTTTGTTAGGTGATTAGCCACCTCCAAGGTATTGCTTTGATCATTCATGAGTGTTTTCATTTTATCAGTCAAATTTTCTTCATAAGTTCCAATATGACTGCGAATAACTTGATTTGTCCAAAGAGTCAAGTTCTCTTTGATATCAGCAACCATATACAGACATTTTTGTTGTAAGGACTGTCTAGCCTGTTCTTCTGCCCGAGCCTTCGCCTCTGCCATAGCATTTTCTTTTTCTGCTGCTGCTCTAGCTCGTTCATAAGCACCATCATCTCCCAAGAAATGCTTTAATGCCTTATATCCAAGGAGCACAATTTCCAATTGTGGTACAGGAATCTTGGCAATTACGGGAATACTTTTAACAAATGCCCCAAGACCAGTCTTTTTCATAAAGTATTTACCAATGCCACCCCTTCCCATTTTGACACCTGCATCTTTCATAAACCCTTCTAATATTTTTGTACCTTCACTAAACATGGTACGAGCAGTTTCAGCATCCATTTTACTTTCTGCCCAAGCGCCCATACTTTCTTTTATAAAGTCTGTACTTTCTTCCGGTATTTCCATAGATTGAGCTGTATCCACTTGCGGTTCATCAACTTGAATACGCTGGGCTTCTAATTTCTGCATTTCTGCCACAAAATTTGTCCAGTTCATGGACAAATCATCTACAACGGTTTGCAATTGATCTTCCAGATGAGCCTTGACCTTTTCTGAAAGAGTTTGTTGTGCCTGTTGTACAGTCTGATCTATCTTTGCCTGATCCTCTTTGACTGCCCAAATAGTATCAGGTAAGGTAACGCCCAACCTATTAGTTTGAGAAGAAATGAAATCACTCATATTCTTTCTAACCTGGATTTTGGAATTATGCAAACCGTTAAGTACTTTCTGAATTGCCATATATTCTGGATTTGTATCCACGTAAGAAAGTTGCTCTCTGATTGCTTCTACATCCTGATTGATTTCATAGATTGCATGCCGAATCACCGCAAAATCATTAGAGTTCTTCATTTCAGACAAAATATAAG
>CAVHZP010000009.1:20529-21107 GCA_963640485.1 bacterium
CATTTGACTTTTTTCCCACAGAAGCGTCTTATTGGCTATACGCCCTTTATGTGCCAACTTAGCATTGACGAAAAGGATAGTAAATCTTTCTCTGACATCATCAATCCCTAAAGCCATCATATTATCATAGATTTTCTGCTGAACCTGTAGCATTTCTTCATAACGCTCTTGTGGCAAGAAATTAGATTTGTCATTGATAACAATAATTACTTTTTTCCCAGCATCTATAATATCTTTCATCCGGACATAATTTTCTTTGACTTCAAAAGATCCTGCATTGGTCATCACAAAAAGTACTACATCGGCCTTACGAATGGCCTCATTGGTTACCTCTTCATGTTCAATCGGTGCTCCTACTCCTGGTGTATCGGCAATGGTATATCCTCTCCAATTATAGTAATCCACATGGTCAGTAGTCGGAACATCTGCTACTTTCGCTATATCATCCCGAAGCAATTCATTCAAAAGGCTACTTTTCCCTGCATTATAAATGCCAAAAAACATGATTTGTGGCTTCGTATTTTCAACTCTTTCTTTATAAAGTTTTTCAATATCAGCCATCTTAGCAGCCACCACAG
>CAVHZP010000009.1:21117-23516 GCA_963640485.1 bacterium
CTTTTCCATATAAGGAGCAGTGTCTTCCCTCAGCTGCATCAAAATATCATTCAACTGCTTTTTGAAATCCAACAATTTACTTTCCATTATACTTTCTCCTTTCTACCTCATTTCAATACAGGGAGAACAACACCAAGTGATTCTTTTCTAACTGCTGTAGAGCCTGCACGACTTGTTTTGTTCCTTCTTCGATTTGCTCCGGTTCTTTAATCACCCGTTGTATGATTTCTCTGACAGACAACTTTCCTACAGAATAGAGCAATACCTGCTGTTCCAATTCGGATAACTGCAAATTCATTAAATCAAAATGTTTATCATCTGGATAGCTAATATGATAATTCAAACTCAACACACGCATAGGATGCGAGTCATAAAACGCTTCCTTTGATAAATCTTTCGATTCACACACTTCCCCTGTATGAAGCATTTCATAATACCCATGTTCTGCTGGCATTTCTGATAAAAGAGCATACCAACTGCTTACCACTTTATAATGACAGGCTAAATCGAACCAGGACAAAATACGTGACGTAGGAATTTTTCTCTTCCGTATCATATCTTTCATATAGTCATTCAACTCAAAGCGAAGTTGCTGTATCAGTTGAGAAATCTGAACTCTATTAAAGACCTTAGTCCGAACTTGAGGAAAATCATCTGCCGCCTGTTCAAACCGTGCATCTTCAATTTGAATGCCAAAGTCATTAGGATGAGTCGTCATCGGTGTTTCCGCCAACGGCCAATAAGAAACTACACCAAACTCCATTCGCCCAGCGCTTAACCGAATCAACTTTTTGGCAAAAGCCTTATCTTTTTCATAAGTTTCTTTTGTTGCAAATGCACTGCCAAGAATAATATTACCAAAAATTTGCTCAATTCCTGCATCTAGGGCATGCTGCACTACGGCTTCAATTTCTTCCAGCGTACAACCTTTATTATATGCATCCAGTACAAACTGATTTCCCGATTCTATGCCCAGCTGGATACGCAAGCATCCCGCCTCTGCCATGTCATCAATCATTTGTGGATTTTTATACAACATATGTACATGCCCCTCGCAGTACCAGGTGAAATCATACGTCTTTTTTAGTTCCTTCAATCCGTCGCAGATAGCATGTACCCGCTTAGGTATCAACGTAAAGGTATCATCAGTAAACAGGATGTACACATGGCGATGCTTTGCTTTGAGCTCCAAAAAATGTCGAATTTCATTCAAAACATTTTCTACTGACCGAAATCTCACTTTTCTGGAATGATGCCCCTCGTGACAAAAAGCACAATGAAACGGACATCCCCGACCTGTCATGAGTGCCAATTCATCATGCCGTGCTTGCGGATAGATATAACACAAATCATCCACTACTGGCAATGCATCCAGATTTTCAATTACTGGACGTTCCGGATGAATATAGCAGCTCCCATTCTCATAGGTCATAATTCCAAGCATCGTATCCAAAGTGCCACTTCCATCAATGAAGTATTGCGCTAGTTCCAGAGTTGTCATTTCTCCCTCATAACGAACCACCGCATCACATTTGGATTTCACCATGAACTCTTCTCGAAGAGACGTAGCTTGCGGACCACCTACAATGACAGGTAACCCATAGTTCTCCTTGATATAGCGACTTAAAAAAATATTTTCCGTCACATTGGCATAGTCACAATAGAGCCCTACCATAGAAACCATTTCTTCTTGGCAGACCCGATCTAGTATGCGTTTTCCTTCCATAAGAGAACCGGAAAAACCTTGTGCGTCATATCCATTTTCTCGTAAAAAGGCAGCCAGTTGGTAAATACCAAGAAAACCACCATAACTGGGTTGTATATTGGTATACCGCCTATGGAGATTCAGAAAAATCACTTCATCCATTTTCTAAATCCTTCAGCATCTTTTTTCTAGACTTGATAATCATTCGATATTTCTCTCGATTAGCAATCAGTCGCTTCTTCAAAAGTTCCAGCCCTTTGGTTTTCAAGTATTGAATCAACCTACGACGCCCTTCACAATTGGGATACCTAGCTTCCAATGTACCAAAAGCATTAAGTGCTTCAAAAGAACATCCTCCATGACACAGATTCCATTCTGGACATCGACCACAACCATGCGCTTGCAAGAAATCCTGCCTTTTTCTAATGGTTTTCGCATGAGCAGATTCATAAATCTCTTGCAAGGAGATACTCTGGATATTGCCAAATCCGAGATTTTCTTTTTCCTGTTCTGCACGACCGCAAAACCCTATTTCTCCATTGGCAAAGAGACACAAAATATTTTTTCCACAGCTACCATTATAGGAGCATTCTCCCAAATGACTATCCGACAAAATCGCCCGCATCATTTCTTCCAAAGGCTCAATGGTTCCCTCAAAATCCAAATCAGACATCGCTATTTCATAGAGTCTCTC
>CAVHZP010000010.1:0-22291 GCA_963640485.1 bacterium
TATGGTACGGCCTGGGTGAGGATTTCCGCCCGGATGGCATTGTCTGTGTTCATGGTGTTGTTCCTTTCATACGCTATTGGTTTAGTAATCAGTGGTCAGTGACCAGTAGTCAGGGCGCGATTGGCGTTAGAACGGCTATGCGAGCTAACGTCAATCGCATCCTGATCACTGATTACTAATTACTGATTACCAACTCTCTAGCCCTAAAACGTTCTAATCTACTACCAGTCCTGTCTCGGGGGCGAGGCCGAGCATGATGTTCATGCATTCGATGGCGGCGCCGGATGCGCCTTTGCCGAGGTTGTCAAATAGGGAGACCACCTGGATGCGTTCGTCGTTGCCGGTGATGTAGAGGGTCATGGAGTCTTTGCCGGCGTTTTCGTTGGCGGCCAGGAAGAGGGCATTGGTTTCCTCGGTGGAGAGGGGGGAGACTTTGATGAATTTGGAGTCTTTATAGTGTTTCTCGAAGATGTTATGGAAGTCTTCGATGGTGATGTCTCCGGGGAGGCCACAGGGGAGCTGCAGGAAGCCGGTGTGGAAGCCTACGGTGACTTCCATGCCGGCGTAGTAGTCGGCGACGATGGGCGAGAAGAGCGGGGTCTCGCAGAGTTTGCAGACTTTCATGATTTCCGGGAGGTGCTTGTGTTTCTGGGAGAGGCCGTATTGCCGCGGGGATTCCAGGGGCAGGGTCTTTTCTTCTTCGTATTCTTTGATCATCTTTTTGCCGCCGCCGCTGTAGCCGGTGAGGGAGATGATGTGGAGGGGATAGTTGATGGGAAGAACGCCGGCGTGGACGAGGGGCTGCAGGATGGAGATGGCGCCGGAGGCGTGGCAGCCGGGGACGGCGACTTTCTCTGCACCTTTGATGGCTTCGTATTGCTCATGGGAGAGTTCGGGGAAGCCGTAGACCCAGTCTTCTTTGGTGCGGTGGGCGGTGGAGGTGTCGAGGATGCGGATGCCGGTGCCTTCGGTGGCTTTCACGATTTCCCGGGAAGCGTCATCGGGGAGGCAGAGGAACATGAGGTCCGCTTTCTTGGCGTATTCCACGATGGTGGGGATGTCTTTCCGCTTTTCATCGGGGAGGGAGAGGAGTTCGATGTCGGTGCGGGCAATCAGGCGCTCGTGAAGTCTAAGGCCTGTGGTCCCCGATTCTCCAACAATAAAGACTTTAGGCAGTGCGTGCGTAGTCATTGTATTTCCTCCTCTCTTATTTCTCGATGGGGTAGTCCGCGAAGGTGGCTACCATGACGGCTTTGATGGTGGGCAGGCGGTTTGCTGCTTCCTGGAATGCCAGGGAGAATGGCGCTTCGAATACGTCGTCGGTGACTTCGATGCCATCGAGGCCGAAGCGTTCGTAGATGTCTTTGCCTACTTTGGTTTCGGTGTTGTGGAATGCCGGCAGGCAGTGGCAGAAGACCACGTCGGGGTTGCCGGTGTTTTTGATCATGTCCATGGTGATGCGGTATGGCATGAAGAGCTTGATTCTTTCGCCCCACAGTTCGTATGGATCGCCCATGGTGACCCATACGCCGGTGTAGATGACGTCGAGGCCTTTCACGCCTTCTACCGGGTCATCGGTGAAGGTGAAGGTGGCGCCGGTTTTCTTGGCGATTTCCTTGCATTTAGCGGTGAAATCATCTTCCGGGAAATACTGGGCAGGTCCGATGATGCGGAAGTCCATGCCGGCAAGGGCGGCGCCTGCCATGAGGGCGTGGGCCATGTTCGACTGGCCGTGGCCTACGTAGGCATAGGAAATCTGGTTCAACGGTTTCTGGAAATGTTCACGGAGTGTGAGGAAGTTTGCCAGAGTCTGGGTGGGGTGGTCGTAGTCGGTGAGGCCGTTCCATACAGGGACGCCGGCTTTGGCGGAGAGTTCTTCCACGGCGCTTTGCTGAAATCCTCTGAATTCGATGGCGTCAAACATGGAGCCTAAGACTCTGGCGGTGTCGGCGATGGATTCTTTTTTGCCAATCTGGCTTCCCGTGGGGCCCAGGTAAGTGGTGTAGGCGCCCTGGTCGCGGGCTGCTACTTCGAAGGCGCAGCGGGTGCGGGTGGAGTCTTTCTCAAAAATAAGGGCAAAATTTTTGCCCTTAAGTGTCTGGGCTTCTTTGCCTTCTTTTTTATCTTTTTTGAGCTGCTCTGCCAGGTCCAGGTAGTAGTTGAATTGCTCCGGTGTGTAGTCGAGCATGGTGAGGAAGGATTTGTTCAGTAAAGTGTTCATGGTGGGTCTCCCGATTTTTTTATAATTAGTGGTTTAGTAATTAGTAAACAGTAGTCAGAACGCATTTGGCTGAGTAGCTAAGCAGGTCCTGATTACTGACTACTGATCACTGATTACTAAGCCTCAGCAGTTATTTATTCAAAGCTTCTACGCAGGCTGCGGCTTCCATGGTGACGCCCAGGGGAAGGATGGATTCGTCGATGGCGAAGCTGGCGTTGTGGAGGGCCGGGGTGCCGGGCTTGCCGGTGCCGAGCCACATGAAGGCGCCGGGGAATTTTTCCAGGTACGAAGAAAAGTCTTCGGCGCACATGGATGGGAATTCTGGAAGAGCGATGTGCTCTTTGCCCAGGTAGGAGGCAGCGATTTCTTTCAGGAAATCAATTTTCTCCGGCGTGTTGATGGTGGCGCTGTGGCCGCGGACGTAGTTCAGTTCCGAGTGGGTGCCAAACATGAGGTCCAGGCCGGCGAGGATTTCGCCCAGTCTCTTTTCCATCTTGTCACGGAGTGCCGGGGTGTAGGTACGGACGGTGCCTTCCAGGTATGCATCTTCGACGCCGACGTTGTAGCGGGTGCCGGCATTCATGAGGCCGATGGTGCAGACTACATTTTCCATGGGGTTCATCTCGCGGGAAATCAGGGTCTGCACATCGATGATGAAGTGAGCCGCAGCCACGAGAGCATCGGTGCCGTTGTGGGGCTGCGCTGCGTGGGTGGATTTCCCTTTCACATGGACGTAGAAGCGATCGGAAGCAGCCATGAGGTTGCCGGGCTTCAGACCTACCACGCCGACCGGGAGTTCGGGCCATACATGAAGGCCGTAGATTTCCGAAACGTCATCGAGCTTGCCGCTCTGGGCGATGTGACGGCCGCCGCCGATGGCTGCTTCTTCTTCGGCAGGCTGGAAGACCAGTTTCACGGTGCCTTTGAGTTTGTCTTTCATGCCGTTCAAGACGGCAGCAGCGCCGAGGAGAATGGCCATGTGGCTGTCGTGGCCGCAGGCATGCATCTTGCCTGGGTTCTTCGAAGCGAAGGGAAGACCGGTCTGCTCGGTCACCGGGAGCGCGTCCATGTCAGCGCGGAGGGCGACGGTTTTGCCGGGCTGATCGCCGTGGATGTAGCCGATGATGGCGTTCTGGAAGAAGCCGGTTTCAAATGGGATGCCCAGCTTTTTGAGCTCGTCCTGGATGTAGAGAGAGGTATTCACTTCCTCGCCGGACACTTCCGGGTACGAGTGGAAATGGCGCCGCCAGGTGACTACCTGCGGAATCACGGCGTCAACTTTTTCTTTGATTTCTTTTTCAAACATGTTCGTTGTCCCCTTTTTATGGAAGCGGAGTATAAGCTTTATACATTCTTTATGCATATGTCCTTGGCTGTTTCTACGAAATCAGGGCTTATAGTCTGCTTTTTAAAGAATAAGAGTAAATGGAATTGTGATAATTATACAGCTATGGGGATAAATATGCAATAGGGAGTTTTGGGGAATAACGCTATCGGTTTAGTAATCAGTAATCAGTGGTCAGTGATCAGGACGCAATTAACGCCAGTTCAATATAGAGGTTTTTCTGATATGTTGGATTGGTGGAAAATGCGTCCTGATTACTAATCACTGACCACTGATTACTAAATTCCTAGACTCGCTTTCCCCCTCCGTTATATAATAGGCTTACCTAAAATAAAAATAAAAACGGGGGGAATCTTTTATGCGAAAGGAAATCTTGGCGGCTTTGTTGCTCACGATGCCTTGCGAGGCGGCTTGGGGAGCAGAGGTATTTACGCTATCGCCGGTGACGGTGACGGCGGAGCGTGTGGGCGTGGACTTGAGAGAGGAGCCCCAGGCGGTGACGGTGGTGAGTGAGGCGGATTTCCGGCGGCTGGGGGCATCGAATGTGTCCGAGGCTTTGGGGACGGTGCTGGGCCTCGACTTGTCCAAGGGGAGTCAGAATAGCACGTCTGCCATGGGCGGTCACCAGGTAATGCTTCGCGGGATGAATACGAATCAGACGCTGATCCTTGTGGATGGCCGGCGGCTTGCCGACGAGGACACGAGCCAGACGAAGAATATGTATCTTCTTTCTCGTATGGATCTTTCGCAGGTGGAGCGCATCGAGGTGCTCCGGGGGCCCGCGGCGGCGATGTATGGCTCCGATGCCATGGGTGGCGTGATCCAGATCATCACAAAGAAGCCCGGCGAGGCGTCGGCGGATTATGGTTTCCAGGTGGGGAGCCGGGAGAACGAGACTCATTTCCGCTATGACCCGGGACAGATGGGGCGCTGGAGTGTAGCGGTACACGGCCGGCTCACGAAGGTACGGCCCATTACGTTTAGAAATGTGGACGCTGCGCCAAATGATCGGGGCATTCGGTATGATGGCTACGACACGCCGGCTTATGGAAATCAGGAGAGCTTTGGCATCGATGGGATCTATGATTTCAAAAATGAAAATCAGAATAAGCTGCGGGTGAATCTGGATTATTTCCATGAGAAGACCACCATGCGTATGGCGGATGCTACGGGCGATCTCAGCTCCATCATGACGGCGGCGGGGATGCCTGCGAGTCATACGGCATTCATGAAAATGATCCCGCCCATCGTGGTGCAGCAGAATGCGGTGAACCGGGCGGAGCGCACGGAGTGGAGCAGCGCCCTGACCTACACCGGGCAGACGAAGCGGAATGACTACGAGGGCCGGGTGTACTATAGCCATTTGAAAAAGTTCTCGGAGAATAGTAACGAAAGGCCCGGCGGCGAGGCGGCGAATTTGTCGGCTCTCGAAAAGATGGGGTATGGAAATATGATTCCGCATATCCGGCAGATGATCACGGACCAGTTGGACTTGCGGATGCCGGGCTACGCGGCGGACCGGGGGCGCTATAGTCTCTGGGGCGTCGAGGGACGGGACACCATGAGTTTCAAGGATCACAAGTTCACCTTCGGCGGCGAATTCACGAAGACTACTTATCGCGGAACCCGGCTCATTTCCCAGCAGACGAACCCCGGGGACATGGCGGGCCATGAGCGTTACGAGACGGCGGTGTATCTGTCGGATTTGTGGCATGTGAATGACAAGCTCTATGTGACGCCGTCGATCCGTTTCGCCAAAGGAAATCAGTATGGTTTCGTGGGCACGCCGAAGATTGGTATGACGTACCGGCTCGATGACTACACCCGAGTGAAGGCTAACTGGGGCAAAGGTTTCCGGGCGCCCACTATCAGTGAGCTCTATCTCCAAATGGACACGGGCCACCCGGTGACGGTCTATGGAAATCCAAATCTTTCACCGGAGAAATCCAAGAGCTACGACCTGGGCTTCGAGTGGGAGCGCGGCCGGACGGAGTACAAAATTTCCTATTTCCATAATAAGGTAAAAAATTTAATTGATACGGAGCGCGAGGCCACCTGGTATCACTATGTGAATCGGGACGAGGCAAAGATGGAAGGTATCGAGGCGTCGCTTACGCACCCCTTGAATGACCGCTGGACCCTGTCGGCGGGCTATACCTACCTGGACGCTAAGGACACGAAGGCGGGCACGAGACTGGAGAATCGCAGCCGCCAGACTCTCACCTTCGCCCTGGACTATGACGACCACAGGGACTATGGCTTCACCGGGAAAATCTGGGACAGCTTCCATGGCGATTATTACTTTGACGGCCAGGACTACACCTACCACGCCGTGAATCTGGCGGTGCAGAAGCACTGGAGCAAGGCGTACACCCTGAAGGCGGGGCTCTATAATATAGGAAATAAAAAAGTGGACGACCTCTATGTGAATGGTCGGGAGTGGTATCTGGGATTCGAAAGGAAATGGTAGGGCTGTAGCGGTGCTCTGCGCTATCGGGTTAGTAATTAGTAATTAGTAGTCAGTGATCAGGACGCATTTGGCGCTGGTGTGAATCGCGCCCTACTGACTACTAAACCGATAGCGGAGGCAGCTCTATGTTTGCTATGCGCCAAATGCGCCCTGACTACTGACCACTGACTACTGACTACTGACCACTGATTACTAAATTTCCCGCATCTTGAATAACCACGTTCTCCTATGTTATGATACTAGCGATTTTTGTTATCATAGGAGGCGGCGATGTACGAATGGTTTTTGATTGCCCTCACCGTGGTCTTTGCGGTGATTGTGGCGAAGTTGATTTTGAAAAAGTACAATGCGATTTTCGTTTTCTTTGCGTCGGGCATTGTGATTCTGATGGCGGCCAGTCTTTTGACCGGGACGCCGATTTTGCCGAAAGGGTCTTTGGGAAATGTATTTCTGGATACTTTCGGCTTTTTGACTGCCACTTTTAAGAAAAATATCGCGGGCATCGGCACGCTGATCATGGTGGTCACCGGGTATGCGACGTACATGAAGCACATCGGCGCGTCCACGAAGCTGGCATTTACCGCCAGTAAGCTCTTGGGCGGCATCAAGAATAAGTACCTGATTCTTTCCGCTTTCTATGTGCTGGGCATGTGCTTGAAACTGGTGCTGCCGAGCCAGGCGTCTTTGGCAGTTCTGATGCTGGCCACTGTATTTCCTGTCTTTATTGCCCTGGGCATCCGCCCTATCACGGCAGCGTCGGTGCTGGCGCTTCTGTGCCTGGACTACGGTCCAAACGATGGCTCCACGCTCTTCATGGCCAATGTAGCGGAAATGAATGTGGTGGAAATGTTTCTGAAATACCAGTACAAAGTGGTGCTGGCCATCGTGGCGGTGACGGCGATTCTGATTCCTTTCTACTATCGCTATATGGATCGGAAGGACGCGGCATCGGCATCGGAAGAGGATACACTGGGGGCGGAGCAGAAGATTGAGGATCCGGCGGTGCCATTCTTCTATATTTTCCTGCCGCTCATTCCTTTGGTCCTGGTCTTTGGCGCTTACTTCATGCCGTCTATCAAAATCGACGTGATCACTGCCAATTTTATTGGCTTTGCCATCACGTTCCTCTGTGAGTTTGCCTGCCGCAAGGATCGGAGCGCTATTCCGGCGGACATGGCGGAAATATTTAAGGGCATGGCCAATGTGTTCGTCTCGGTGGTGGCGATTATTATTTCCGCGTCCGTCTTTGCGGAAGGTATCAAAATCCTGGGCGGCATCACCATTTTTACGAATATGATTTCTGACATCCAGGGCGCCGGGGTGCTCATTATGGTGCTCCTGACGGGAATCACTTACGTCTTTGCTATCATCATGGGGAGTGGCGCGGCGCCATTCTTCGCTTTCGGGCCTTTGACACCCACCGTGGCGGCCAAGCTCGGCGTGCCGACACTGACCTTGCTCCTTCCGATGGAGCTGGCTACGTCTATCGGCCGCGCGTCTTCGCCGGTGTGCGGCGCTCTCATCGCCATCGCCGGCACCGCAGGCCTCGCGCCCATCCGCCTGGCGAAACGCACCGCCCCGCTCCTCTTCGTGATGCTGGTGGTGGATATGATTGCGTCTTACGTGTTTACTATGTGAGGAAGCCGTCAAATGCGCATTATCCCTTATCCCCTGTCCCTTATCCCTTGATTTCAAAAGGAGAACTATTATGACTAAAAAAGTAATTCTTGACTGCGACCCCGGTTCCGATGATGCCATTGCGATCATGCTGGCTATGAAGTCCGAGGATATTGACCTGCTGGCCATCACCACGGTGAATGGCAACCGCATTGTGCCGAAGACCACGGAGAATGCGCTCCGTGTAGTGCAGTTCATGAAATCTGATGTGCCTGTGTACCGTGGCTGCGAGGAACCGATCATTTGCAATCAGATTCCCACCAGAAAGCCGGCGCTGCCGCGGGTGACTTTGAATGATTGCCACGGAGATTTCCTGCCGTTGCCGGAAGCGGAAATCAAACCGCAGAAAGAACACGCCGTATTTTACCTGGTACAGAAACTCATGGAATCCGACGGCGATATCTATGTGGCGGCAGTGGGACCTTTGACGAACTTGGCTATGGCCCTTCGCATCGAACCGCGCATTGCCGGTAAGATCAAAGAGCTTGTCATCATGGGCGGCGGCCACTGCGGCGCCAATGCCAGCTCGTCAGCAGAATTCAATTTCTACGCCGACCCGGAAGCAGCGAAGATCGTCATGGATTCGTCCATCCTCAAGGTGATTTTGCCACTCGATGCCACCTGGAGAGCTTGCATGTCCGAAGAGAAATGCAAAGACCTGGCGGCCCTCGGTACGCCGGAAGCGAAAGTGGCAGCAGCGCTGGTGCAGAAGCGCATCGATAATCTGAAAGTCAATGACGTATCGGACCACAATTTCGCCCTCCGTCACCAGCCGGGCACTGTGGCCGGTGCGATGCTCTACCGCTATGACAACCACATGGCGCCGATTCATGATGCACTGGCCATTGCATACCTCATCGACGAGAAAGTTATCACCGAGCTGGCCGATGCCAATGTGGACATCGACATCGCCGGTGGCCTCTGCGACGGTCGCATGGTAGCCGATTTCCATAACACAAAGAAATTCAAAGACCCCGTCACCGCCAGAGTAGCGCTGAACTCCGATGCAGACCGCTTCGTGGATATGCTGTTTGAAAATCTGGGGAAATAATGGAAGGTAGTGGTCAGTAATCAGTGATCAGTAGTCGGGAGGCGTTTGACACCGGCGCTAGGGAACCACTGATTAAATCGTTATCTGAAATTATACTGGAATTTTTATGCAAGACGAGGAAAGGAAATCCGAGAATAGTGAGCTATTTGAGGATTTCCTTGACGAAGTATTGCATAAAAATTCGTATAATTTCTGATTCTTCGATTTAATCAGTGTTTCCCTAATTGCGTACTGAATACCGATTACTAATCACTGATTACTATAAGTCTAAAATAGCCGGGAGAAATGTAGAATGATTTCTCCCGGCTATTTTTATTTTGCCAATTTCAAAATTCGCGGTGGAAACACCACATCTGGAACCTCGAAACTGGAATCTTTTCGGTCGCAGCCAAATGCGTCCTGACCACCGACCACCGGCTACTCCCCTCCTTGAACCTTCTCCCTCGAACCCCTATAATAAACCCATACAAAGGAGGGCGGACATATGGAAGAAAATACGAAGGACTATCTTCCTTTCGGAGCAGAGAATGGGACGTACTATTTGCGTCCCGAGGTATTCATTTTGCGCAACGAAGGGGCGCTTACGGTATTGGAACTGTTAGAGGCAGAGGGGAAGGAGCCATCAGCAAAGTGTCGGCGGTTTTGCCCGCCGTTAGTCTATATCGATGAAGCGGTGCCGGCAAATTCTCCGGAGGTATCGAAGAGGCAGCAGCGACTTTTGGCATTGTGCGACAAGTTTGAGTTGCCCTTCTATTACGGGAGAGGAAATGCTTATTGGGATGCCCAGGGAAGTCTATGGGATTTCGATGTGGTCGGACTGGATGCGGACGTGCTGATGGTTGGCGGTGAAGGCAATATGGGCATGGGCTTTTGTATTTCTCCGGAAGACATGGCGGAGCTGCTGACCTGTGAGGATGGCCTATATCCCATGGAGCGGAGCCTGATGCGAAAGGTGAGACTTTTGGGCGCGCTTCCGGGGGGCGTAGATATTAGAGATGCTGCCAGGGCGCTGACAGAAGAGCTGCGGGGACAAATCAAAGAAAAAGAGTCCCTGGCTTTCGGAGCAAAAGAGGAATTGGCTTTCGGAGAGGAAGATGGGAATCCTCTTTGGTGTCAGGCGGAAAAAATACTTTGCGGCATGATGCAGAAACTCTCTGTTCGTACTGCCTTTTTTGCGAAGTATGAATGGGTTACGAAATCACCTGATTTCACTTTTGACTTATCCACCGTAAAACCATCTATCGATATAGGAAATGGGCAGATTGTCCAAGAACTCTCGCCGCAGCGGGTCCAAGCGGTGTGGATTGGCGGCGCTTACGGTGGCACCATGAAAGCCATGGAGCTTACGGCGAAGGCGCTGAAAGGGAAGAAGGTGGCGCCGGGGGTGCGGCTCTCGGTGTCTCCCTGTACTGCTGATGTGTATGAGGCAGCGGCGGACCGCGGTTATCTGACGGACATCATGGAGGCCGGCGGGCTGGTGCTGAATCAGTGCGCTTCCCCGCGGGACCAGGCGCGGATCGGGGACACAGAGCTCATGATTTCCAACGATTTCCACAACGAAGAAGGCTACGCCGGCGGGACGATTTACCTGGCGTCCACCTACAAAGCCATCGAGGCGGCGCTGACGGGCTGGATTTCTTTGGGCGATGTGGAAGTGCCGAAGACGGAAATCGAAGAGAAAGCGCCCCGGAAAATCAGACGCACAGAAACGCCGCACTTCACGGAAGAGGCGCCGGCAGAATCGCCGACAGTTTTGACGGGACGGGCGTGGAAATTCGGTGACGACATCGACACGGACATCATCATTCCCACCCAGCATCTCTCTTACGCGGACTGGGCAGAGGTGAAGCGGCACATGTTCGAACCCCTGCGGCCGGAATTGGCGGGACAGATTGCCGAGGGCGACATCATCGTGGCAGGAAATAATTTCGGTTGCGGCTCCTCCCGTGAACAGGCGGCTGAGGTCATCGCCACCTCGGGGATTCGCTGCATCATCGCGAAGTCCTTCGCTCGCATTTTCTTCCGCAACGCCATCAACAACGGCGTCCTCCTCATCGAGTGTCCGGACCTGCCGGACCAGGTGGCAGAAGGCGACACAGTGGAAGTGGTGATGGGACATCATATTTCCCACAAAGGAAAGACCTACCCCATCCCGAAGATGCCGGAAAATCTCACGCGCCTGATTCTGGCGGGGGGATTGGTGAGGAGTGTAGCGGGAAAGGGGCATTAGCTACTTCCGCTAATGCGTACATGTCGCTGTAGCTTCTAGCTGCTGGCTTCTGGCTGCTGGCCGGCTAATGCTACAGGCTCACCGTTCAGCGCTACGAGCACAAAGCTTGCGCAATTAGCGGTTAGTAAAGTGTTTTCTATTTCCGATAATCGTGGGACGCACTTTGTTTCTGTCTCATTGTTTCTCTAGCTGGCTAGCAGCTAGCAGCCAGCAGCTAGGAGCAACATAGACATGTATGCACTGGCGGTGGCAGCTACCTCCTTACTTGATAGCGTTAAAACTGAAAACTACGGAGTTCATCATGGGACATACGATTGCAGAAAAGATTTTGATGAGAGCCACGGGGAGCGGGGATTTGCGCCCTGGCGATCTGGTGGTGGTGGAGCCGGACTATGCGGTGTGCCACGACATATATACAGAAAAATTATATAAACGACTGGAAGACATGGGATTCGATCGGGTGAAATATCCGGAGCGGCTGGTGATTTTCCATGACCATTTGAATCCCGCGTGCCTGCCCTCGGATCCACGGAGTCTTTCTTATGGTTACAAGCTTTGTGAGAAATATGGCATTAAGGATTTCCATGCCACCGGCGGCATTTGCCACCAGCTCATTCCGGAAATGGGCTACGCCAAGCCCGGGCGGATTATTTTTTGCACCGACTCCCACACCACCACCTATGGCGCGGTGGGCTGTTTATCCACAGGCATCGGCTACACGGAAATGGCGTACCTCTGGGGCACGGGGCAGCTCTGGCTCCGGGTGCCGGCATCGATCAAGATAGAAATCAATGGCGTCTTGCCGCCCAATGTGTACAGCAAGGACATCATTCTTCGCGTCCTGGGAGATCTCAAAGCCGCCGGCGGCACCTATCGCTCCCTGGAATTTTGCGGTTCTGCTATCGAGGATCTCTCCATCGACAGCCGCCTCACCATGGCGAATATGGCCGTAGAGTGCGGCGCGAAGGCGGGGCTATTTCCGGCGGACGAAAAGACAGCGCTCTACTGCAAAGAGCAGCTGGCGGATATTTCCTGGGTGAGAGCCGATAAAGACGCGGTCTATGATAAAGTGCTAAGCTACCGCGCTGAGGACCTGGTGCCGGTAGTGGCCTGCCCGCCTTACGTGGATAACATCAAGCCGCTCACCGAAGTTCTGGGCACGAAAATCACCCAGGTGTGCATCGGCTCTTGCACCAATGGCAGGCTGGAGGATTTGGAAATCGCAGCCCGCATTTTACGCGGAAATCGCGTGTCCCCTTATGTGCGGCTGGTGGTGACGCCGGCGTCGAATGCCATCATGGAAGAAGCCATGCGCCGCGGATACATCCAAGACCTGGTGCGTGCCGGGGCTATGGTGACGCCGCCTTACTGCTCTTTCTGCGAAGGCCGCACCATGGCGCTCATGGGAGAAGGCGAAGTCATGCTGGGGACAAACAATAGAAATTTCCTGGGCCGCTTCGGCTCGCCGAAGGCAAAGGCCTACCTCGCCAGCCCCGCCGTCGCCTCCGCCTCGGCGATAGAAGGGGCGATCGCGGAGCCATGAGGTAGCGGGCTAGAAGAACATCTCTTCGATGTGCAATGTGCATCCCGCAATTAGTAGACAGCAAAGCATTTCCATTGTGTAGACTTGAATGATTGGATTTTTATTGAGTGATACGTGTGTACGTGCTATAATAATGACGAATGGGAGTGATTTATAAATGCCTACCATGACACCAAAAGAGTTAATAAAGTTGCTTGAGAAAAACGGGTGGACGCGAGTGAAGGGGAATCATGGGAGTCACCAGAAGCTCGTTAAAGAGGGAGCTCATGTAACAGTTCCAGTTCACTCCAGGGATATGCCACTGGGGCTTTGGAAAACTATTTTGAAGCAAGCCGGTTTAGAGGATAAAAAGGAGTGATTCAAATGAAACTGATTTATCCTATGATTGTTCATGCAGACAAAGATGGGTTTTGGGCGGAGTTTCCAGATTTTCCCGGGTGCTTTACGGATGGAGAAACGCTGACAGATTTGTTTGAGAGCGCACAAGATGCCATTGCTTGCGATTTAGAAGATGGTATGGAGTCTGATGTTACTATCCCCAATCCAACCAATCCTAAGAATGTGCGTCTTGATACAAAAGATGCATTTCTGGCGATGGTTGAAATCAACTTGGATCCGACCAAGTATAGCAAAGCAGTAAAGAAAACTTTGACGATTCCTGCTTGGCTGAATAAAAGGGCGTTGGATGCCAATATTAATTTCAGCAAGGTTTTACAGGAAGCTCTTTTACAGAAATTAAAAATCGTGTGAACAACAAAGGGAGTTGCTATTGGCAGCTCTTTTTGCTTTTGAGGTTTTTACTATAGCCAGATGAGTACTAATTATTAGTACTCACCGCTAATTGTGTAGTTTGTGCGGAGGGTGGTTATTGGTGAGCCTGGAGCACCAGCCGACCAGCAGCTAGCAGCTAGCAGCTAGGAGCGACGTCACCATGTATGCACTAGCGGTTAAGCGCACCAATATTCCCCTAGCCAATAAGACTCGCCCTTGCTATAATGAGAAAAATGTATTCATAGGGGAGGTATCTATGTCACAAAGTGCTATGCAGGAGATCACTTGTCCGAAGTGCGGGAAGAAGACGTCTTTCCTGGTGTGGGACAGTATCAATACAGTGGAGCAGCCGGAGATGAAGGAGAAGGTCAGAAATGACGAAGCCTTCCGTTTCCATTGTCCGGACTGCGGCGCGTCTGCGCTTTTGAATTACAATTTCCTGTACCACCAGCAGGAAGACGAAGTGCTGATTTACGTCAGCGCTGACGGCTCCGATGCGTCGGAGATGGAAAAGCTCCTGAGCCAGCGGGCGCAGGCTTTCGAAGGATACAAGAAGCGCATCGTCCGCTCTTACAATGCTTTCAAGGAAAAATTGTTGATTCTCGACGCCGGCTTTGATGATCGCATCGTGGAAATCATCAAGAGCTCTGTATGGGATCACGTGGAAACGCAGTATAAGGATCAGGGCATTGATGAAATTTATTTTGCTACCAACGAAGAGGGCGCCCACGGTTTCCTTTTCCGCAAAGGCGGCCACATGGTAGCGTCCATGGAATTTGACGAAGCGCTGTACCATGCCATTTACGACAGCGCTATGGAACGCCTGGAAGCGGCAACGAAAAATGATTTGTACATCGACCGCGCCTGGGCGAAGGACATCGTAGAGCGCATGGGTTGATATAAAAGTAAAATGGTTAGCATGGGAGGAAAATCAAATGAGCTACAAACTTTGGGATACGCTGAAAGAATTACAGACAGAATATGAATGGGTGGAATTGTCCCATTCCCTGAACAACGATACGCCGATTTGGTCCGGCATGCCGGAAGGGGTGGTGGATCTGTCCCGCACCGCTTTTGATTGGGGAAATCCCATGCTGGAATGCCTCATCCAGACTTTCAAATTCCCGGGCCAGTTCGGTACCCACATCGACTTCCCCGGCCATTTCATCAAGGGAAAAGATCTCTCTGAAAAATTCAGCGTAGAACACATGGCGTATCCCCTCTGCGTCATCGACATCACGCCGAAGGTGAAGGAAGATATTCACTACGCAGCCACCGCCGAAGACGTGAAGGCATGGGAAGCAGAGTATGGCCCCATTCCCGACGGCGCTTTCGTGGCACTGCGCACCGATATTTCCAAAGCATGGCCGGACAATGACAAGCTCTCCGGCATCGCCGAAGACGGCAGCGAAAACTTCCCCGGCTGGTCTCTGGACGCACTGAAATATATTTACGAGGTGAGAAATGCGGCTGCCAATGGCCACGAAGCTTTCGATACCGATGCTTCTGCCGAAGCTGCGAAAGCTGGTGACCTGGCTTGCGAACGCTATGTCCTCTCCATGGACAAAGTGCAGGTGGAAGTGATGCAGAACCTGGACAAAGTGGCACCGGCCGGCGCTATCCTCTTCGTGGCATGGCCGAGAATCGAACAGGCTACCGGACTTCCCGTCCGCGCCGTAGCGATTACGCCAAAACAGTGAGAGTGACGCTGTCGGTTTAGTGACCAGGGCGCAGTTGGCTGCTTAAGGCGTAAGTGGTGAAGACGCTGCCGGTTTTGTAGTCGGTGGTCGGTAGTCGGTAGTCAGTTCGCGTTTGGCTGCTGTGTCAAATACACCCAAGCCCTCTTCTCTGAAGAGGGTGATGCCTGGCCGCTGGGCAGGATACGCTTGGCGGTCGCCTCCTTTGGTGCTGATTCCGCTACCGGTTTAGTGGTCGGTGGTCGAGACGCGTTTGACGCTTACCGCATGAACGAAAATAAAAAACGCTTTGTGAGTTTTTTCACAAAGCGTTTTTTGATTTCTGAAATAAGTAAGCGGTGGCTTTGGGGGATAGCGGGAACCGACTACCGGCCACTGACCACCGACTACTAAATCATTTCGTTCCGAAAATACGATCGCCGGCGTCGCCGAGGCCCGGGAGAATGTATTTCTTTTCATTCAGCTGGCGGTCGAGAGAAGCGGTGTAGATCGGTACGTCCGGGTGAGCGGCGTTCACCACTTCTACGCCTTCCGGTGCGGCTACGAGGCACATGAATTTAATATTCTTTACGCCTTTGGCTTTCATCATGTCGATGGCTGCCACAGCGCTGCCGCCGGTAGCGAGCATGGGGTCTACGAGAATGAAGTCGCGGCCGTTCACATCAGGAAGCTTGCAGTAGTATTCGATGGGCTTTGCGGTGACCGGGTCGCGATAGAGACCGATGACGCCGATGCGCGCTGCCGGCATCACGGAGGTGAGACCTTCCACCATGCCAAAGCCGGCGCGGAGGATCGGGACGATGCCGACTTTCTTGCCGGCTACCTGTTTACCGATGGTCTTTTCCAGCGGTGTTTCGATTTCTACATCTTCCAGTGGGAAATCGCGGGTGAGCTCGTAGCCCATGAGCAATGTGATTTCCTGCAAGAGGCGGCGGAATTCGCCGGAACTGGTTTCTTTCTTTCTCATAATGGTCAGCTTGTGCTGAATCAGCGGATGATCAATGACTTGAATCTGCATAATAGCCTCCTTGTGGGATTACTTTATTCTAATCTTGCTTTATTATAGCACAAGAAGGGCGGATAAGGGATAGGGGATAAGGGATAAGGCGCGTAGGCCCTTTTTGCAGAAGAAGGGGACCGCTGCACGGTAGTGGGGAAGCAGCCAGATGCGCCTTATCCCTTATCCCCTATCCCTTATCCCTTTCGAAAAAAGAATGACAAGGCAAGAAGATTGTTGTAAAATATACGGTAGCATGAAAAAATAGGCTTGTATACCTTGCTATAGAGAGATTACAGAAAAGAGGATTCTATGAAACATTTGAAACTGACGGCTATGCTCTGTGCGCTGGCGCTGACCGGCGCGGCGATGCCACAGGCTTTGGCCGAAGAAGCGGCCCAGGCTGCCGCAGAAACTCCGGTAGAAGCGGTTACAGAAGAAGTGGCAGAAGTGCCGGTAGACTACACCGATGCGCTTTTGAAAGGCCTCTCCGTGACGCTCCCCGACGTGCAGGCAGCGGTAGAGTCCGGCACATTTAAGAACCTGTCGCCGGAAGCACCGAAGCCGGTAGAACCGGAACCGGAGCCGGAACCAGAGCCGGAACCGGAGCCAGAGCCCGAACCGGAGCCCGAGCCGGAACCCATCATCGCCCCCACAGCGAAATACACCGCTGACCAGGGAAGCGCAGCCAATGAAATCACCACCGACGGCACCTATGATGATGCGACCTATAGCTCTGAGAAATCCGATGAGAACGCCCTCCGCGTTTCTATGGCCTACATCACTGCCAATGGCAATAGCTTCACTAAGTCCGGAGATGCTTCTGAAATGCTCAGTAGCGAACTCTACGGTCTCAATGCGGCACTCCTGGTGACCCACGGCGGCCATGGCGCATTCAACGATGCGAAGATTTCCACCCGGGGCCTCGGCGCTATCGGTGCGTATGGCTACAGCAAAGGCACCTATATCAATCTCAATGGCGCAGAAGTTAACACCGACGGCCTGGCGGCTACAGCAGTGGCTGTTTCCGAAAGAGCCATGATGAAGGTGCAGAATTCCACCGTTTCCACCAAGGGCGACCAGTCCCCGGCCATCAAGATCGCGAAGAATGGCGGCATGATCCTCACCGAAGACTCCACCTTCGTCACCAGCGGTCTCAGTTCCCATGGTATCGTGAGCAACGGTAATGTGACCATCACCGGCGGCTCTGTGAAAGCAGAACAGACTAAGGCGGCGGTTATTAGAAATATCAATACCATCACTCTCGAAGGCGCTACCCTCGAGGGCAATGAAGTGGGCGCAGTGCCTTACAACATCGTCATGTACTCTGACGAAGAAGCCATCGGCACCATGGGGACCCAGCAGTTCGAAGCCAAGGACTCGACTCTGATTTCTCATAATGGCGGTATGTTCTACGTCACCGGCACCCATTGCCGCATCACTCTTTCCAATACCACAATCGAGCAGGACCCGACGCTTCCGGTCTTCACCATCACCGGCAATGACGGCGCTGCCGGCTGGGGTGCACCCGGCGCCAATGGCGGTCACGTGGAACTGATCCTCTCTCACCAGAACCTGAATGGTGACATTCTCTTGGATTCTATTTCTGATGTGAACCTCAACGTCCGCGAAGAATCCGTATGGACCGGCGCCATCGACATCGTTCCTAATGTAGAAGGTGGCGATGCCTACAAGACCAATGCCGATGTATTCATCGCAGAAGGCGCGACCTGGAACCTGACCAAAGACTCCAAAGTCACCAGCCTCTTCAACCTGGGCACCATCAATTACAATGGCCACACCATCACACTGGCTGATGGTACCGTCATGGCGGAATAAAACTGTATACAAAAGCCGCGAGATTTTCTCGCGGCTCTTTTTTGTGGTGTGGGTGAGGCGCGTCAAGCCCTCTTCTCTGAAGAGGGTGCCCGTAGGGCGGGTGATGCTCATTAGTAACCTCCTTCCCCCGGAAGGAGGGGAACCGCCGCACGGCGGTGGAGGTTGGCTTTGAAGGTGAGGAGTGAGGAGGGAGGAGTGGTGGGACGGCGCGCAAATTGAAAAGCGCCGCGAGTTTTGAAAATCAGCGCGCATACCTGCTTCTCCGCAGCCGTGTTCCGTTACCATATCACCGTGATCCGAGCATGCAAAGTGTACGGAAAATGGAGCAGTATACGACCTTCCATGTAAGCAGTTTCTCTGCTGTGTTGTGCTATCGCCAAAGGAGTCGGTTAACGGCTACATGGTAGACGGAGCGCGGTAATGGGAAAGCAGCCAAATGCGCCCCGACTACCGACTACCAAATCGATAGAGGAATCATTTCTCTGTATGCACTGGCGTTAGACGCGCCCTGACCACTGATCACTGACTACTGATTACTAAACCGATAGCGGTGACATCTCCATACTATCCACCAGCGCCAAGCACTCTTTGTTTCCCTCGTCTTGAATAAAAATGCAGTGGAGGTTATAATGCAATAAAGAGACGAAATATTTCGTAAAGAATTTATAAACGTGCGGGATGGTGACGGTCATGCAGTCTAATGATATAGAAAAACTGATTTTAGAGAAGAAAGACGCGGAGCAATTTCTTTCTCTGATTGCGCCGCAGTATATGGGTGTCTATGTGCTGGACGCGGAGATGGATTCATTTCGTGATGTCATTAGTCCCACTTATTTCCGCCGCATCGTACAAGATAAGAATGGCTGTTTCTCTGCTGCCATGGAGACCTACAAAGAGGAACTGGTGCAGGAGGAATTTCAGTACCGCATCCAGCGGATGCTGAACTACGACTACGTGGCGCGCCAGCTTTCGGAAAAGGGCGTCCTCGAGACCAGCTACCGCAAGAAGGATGGCGTCCTGGTGAAGTTGAAAGTATTGCCGTACTCGGACAAGTCGGGAGATAAAAAATTATCCATCTGGATTTTCACCAATGAAGACAGCGCCGATGCGGTGTACAGCGTCCTGGGCGAAGCACGCTGGTCGGCGGAAGTCTATGCCAAAGAAGTGCAGGAGCTCACCTGGAATTCCGGCGCCGCTCAGCTTTTGGGGTATACATCGGAGCGGGAGATGGACGGCATAAACCTGGTGAAGCTGCTCCATCCGGAAGACAAGGAGCGGACGCTGCGGGCCATCGATGCGGTACTTCGCGAGGATAAGAAACGGCTTCTCTATGACGTGGAGCATCGTTTCATGACCAAGTCCGGGAAATATAAATGGTTCCGTTCCGTAGGCAAGCCCATCCGCGATGAGAAGGGAAATATCACCCATTTCTACGGTTTCCTCCTGAATATCCAGGAGCGAAAGAGTATGGAAATCCAAAGGGAGCGGGCGCTGGCCGATGCGCTGGCGGTGGCGCAGCACGCGAATCACGCGAAGACCCGTTTCCTCAATAATATGTCCCACGACATCCGGACGCCCATGAATGCCATCATCGGCTTTACCGCGCTGGCGGCGCGGAACATGGACAATCCGGAAAAGGTGAAGGATTATCTGAAGAAAATCGCCACCTCCAGCAACCATCTCCTTTCGCTGATCAATGATGTCCTCGATATGAGCCGCATCGAAAGCGGCATGGTGAAGATCCAGGAGAAGCAAGTCCACCTGCCCGATGTGTTCCATGACCTCCGTGCGATCCTGCAGGCAGACATTGCGGCGAAGGGCATTGACCTTTTCTTTGATACCATCGGCGTGGTGGATGAAGATGTCTATTGCGACCGCCTGCGTCTTAACCAGGTTCTTCTGAATCTCCTGAGCAACGCCATGAAATTTACGAACCCCGGCGGCACCGTCAGTGTCCGGGTGAAGCAGAATCCGGTGAAGCTCAAAGGCTATGCGGAGTATGAAATCCATGTGAAAGACAATGGCATCGGCATGAGCAAAGAGTTCCAGAAGCATCTCTTCGAAGCTTTTACTCGTGAACAGAGCGCTACCGTCAGCGGCATCCAGGGCACCGGCCTTGGCATGGCCATCACGAAAAATATCATCGACATGATGGGCGGCACCATCGAAGTGCAGAGCGAAGTAGGACAGGGCACGGAATTTATCGTGAATCTCCAATTCCGCTTGAGCGAGAATCCGCCGAAGTTTGGCAAAATCAAAGAGCTCAAGGGCGTTCGCGCGCTGGTGGTGGATGACGACATGAATACCTGCTGCTCCATTAGTGAAATGCTTGGCGACATCGGCATGCGTGCCGACTGGGCCACCAGCGGCAAAGAAGCGGTGGTGCGTGCCCAGTTCGCTGCGAGTCGCGCCGATGAGTATGGCGTCTACATCATTGATTTGACCATGCCTGACATGAACGGCCTCGAAGTGGTGCGCCGCGTCCGCAAGGTCATTGGAAATAGCGCGCCTATCATCATCATCACTGCCTACGATTGGGCGGAAATCGAAGAAGAAGCGAGAGCCTGCGGCGTCACTGCCTTCTGTGCGAAACCGATTTTCCTCTCGGAACTCCGGGAAGTCCTGTCCTCCACCTTCCAAGTAAAAGAAGAAGCGGTGGTCGAAGAGCCGGTGCACAAAGAACTCGCCGGCCGCCGCATCCTTCTGGTAGAAGACAACCTCTTGAACCAGGAAGTGGCGAAGGAACTTCTGAACGGCGTGGGTATCGAAGTGGACGTGGTAGGTGACGGCGACCTGGCGGTAGATAAAATGCGCTACGCCCGGGAAGGCCAGTACGACCTGATCCTCATGGACGTGCAGATGCCACGTATGGACGGCTACACCGCCACCAAGGAAATCCGCACACTCCCCAATCCGGCGGCTGCCAATATTCCCATCATCGCCACCACCGCTGATGCTTTTGAAGAAGACAAGAAAGCCGCCGCCCGCGCCGGCATGAATGGCCATATCGCCAAGCCTCTGGAAATGGAAAAGCTCCTGGCGATTATGGAGGAAGTGGTCAAGTAGCGGTTTAGTAATCAGTAATTAGTAATCAGTAGTCAGTACGCGTTTCGCGGTATTTATACATAGAGCTTATTCCAGTATGTATGAATGGCACTAAAAGCACACCGATCACAGACTACTAAACTTCTGGCGGCATCGTCTCTATGTACGCACTCGCGTTAAATGCGTCCTGATTACTGATTACTGATCACTGATTACTAAAACTTCAGCCCGAATTCCCCAAAGATTTCCTTGACGCCCTTTTTCCGTCATGCTATAGTAGTCACAACTTGATAAAGGCTGTGAAGAGAAGAGTAGGATACGAAAGTGGGAAAAGAGAGCTCCGGCGGGTGAGAAGGAGTGCTGCGGACATATCTGAAGATGGCCTCTGAGCCTGCCGGACCGAATAGTGAAGTCCGCCGGGGATTCCCGTTACAGAAAAGAAGTGACTGACTTCGTAAGGCTTGCCCGGTGACGGGTGAGTGAAGTAGGGTGGTACCACGACATAAAATCCATCGTCCCTAAAAAGGCGATGGATTTTTTTATTTCCCTGGAGGACCATTATGAATTTCAAAAAGACCATCATCGCATCCCTGGCAGCAGTCGCTGCTGTAGGTTTCCTCGCTGGCTGCGGCGGAGACAAAGCGGCTTCCTCTGCTCCTGCAAAATCCGCTGCTGCTGACAAAGCAGCCACCATCAAAGTCGGCGTTTCCCCCGTGCCCCACGGTGAAATCCTTGGCGCTGTGAAAGACAAACTGGCGAAAGACGGCGTCAATGTGGAAATCGTAGAATTCACCGACTACGTACAGCCAAACATGGCGCTGAACGACAAGAGCCTGGATGCCAACTATTTCCAGCACAAACCATACCTCGATGAATTCTGCCAGTCCAGAGGTTTGAAACTGAAATCCATCGGTACCGTTCACCTGGAACCGATGGCTGTGTACTCCACCAAAATCAAAGCGCTGAAAGATCTGCCTGATGGCGCTCACGTAACCATCCCGAACGATCCCACCAATGGCGGCCGCGCTCTCCTGGTTCTCCAGTCTGCCGGCCTCATCAAACTGAAAGAAGGCGCTCCCATCACCGCCACCCCGCAGGACATCGCTGAAAATCCGAAGAACCTGAAATTCTCCGAACTCGAAGCACCGCAGCTCCCGAGATCCCTGGAAGACTCCGACATCGCCATCATCAACATGAACTTCGCCCTTGAAGCCAAACTCGATCCGAAGACCGCTATCTACACCGAAGGCTCCGACTCTCCCTATGCGAACATCGTAGCCGTTAGAGAAGGCGATGAAAACCGTCCGGAACTCCAGAAACTCATGAAAGCCCTGAACAGCCAGGAAGTCAAAGACTTCATCGAAAAGAAATACGGCGGCTCCATTAAGTCCACATTCTAATAACG